>CBDUCD010000126.1:0-7728 GCA_965365535.1 uncultured Rhodothermales bacterium
GGTAGGCCACGGCACCCGCCGTGGCGCCCGTCACCTGCTGGCCCCGGTCGCGCGCGAGGCGGGCCGCCGAGGCCGCGTCGAGGCGCGAAAAGGCGTTGTCAACGTCGTCGCGGTAGGAGCGCAGCTTCCCGTCGCGGTAGCCCACGGTGCCGATGACGCCTGCCGGGCCGCGCCGCAGGCCCACGTGCGCCGCCGCCAGCAGCTCGTCGCGCTCGACGAGGACCTTGTTGTTCTCCGTCGAAGCCGGCCCGAGCCCGTAAAACGCCAGCCGCCCGTGCGTGAAGTAGCCCACCGACACGCCGCCCCCCACGCCCTCGTAAAAAAGGTCGCGCGGGAAAAACGCCGCCTCGTACTCGCCCGCGTGCTGCGCCACGTAGGCGTCGAGCGACAGGCGCGACGCGGCCAGCGGCACGCCCAGCACGTCCACGCCGCCGCCCAGCCCCACCCCGCCGGACGACGTGTAGAGCGACGTGATGTCGAAGCGCGGCTGCACTTTGGGGCCGGTGGGCGCGTTTGCCCGTTGTGCCTGCAGCGCGGGCGCGGCCAGCACGCCGGCCAGCCCGGCACCCAGCACGGCCCACCGTATTTTGCGACCCCAGGACACCCGGAAGCTGCACATGGAAATCTTGATCGTCGGAAGTGGAGGGCGGGAGCACGCGCTGGGATGGGCGCTGAAAAAAGGCGATCCGTCCCTCGGCCTCACCTTTGCCCCCGGCAACGCCGGCACGGCCCGGCTGGGCCGTAATGTACCCTTGCGGGCCGACGGCGTGAAAGCCCTCGTGCAGTACGCCCGTGAGGCCGCCGTGAACATGGTCATCGTCGGCCCCGAGGGGCCCCTCGTCGCCGGCCTCGTGGACGCCCTCGAAGAGGTGGGTATTCCGGCCGTGGGGCCGCGCGCCCAGGCCGCCCGGCTGGAAGGCAGCAAAGCGTTCAGCAAAGCCTTTATGCAGCGGCACGGCATCCCCACGGCGGCGTTCCGGGCGTTTGGCCGCGCCGACGCCCGGAAGGCGCACGCCTTTGTAGATGCGCAGCCCGACGCGCCCCTCGTCGTCAAGGCCAGCGGGCTGGCGGCGGGCAAGGGCGCCGTCGTCTGCGCCGACCGGCGCGAAGCCCACGGCGCCCTCGACGCCCTGCTGGGCGACGGCCTCCTGGGCAGTGCGGCCGACGAGATCGTCGTCGAGGCGTTCATGGAGGGCGAGGAGGTCAGCATTTTTGCCCTTACGGACGGCGAGCGCTACGTGCTCTTGCCGCCGGCGCAGGACCACAAGCGCATCGGCGAGAACGACACGGGGCCCAATACGGGCGGCATGGGCGCTTATGCCCCCGCGCCCATCGCGGGGGGCCGCGTCGTCACGCGCGCCTGCCGCGAGGTCATCGAACCCACGCTGGGCGGGATGCTGGCCGAGGGCTGCCCCTTCACGGGCATCCTCTACGTGGGCCTCATGCTCACCGCCGACGGTCCGCGCGTGGTCGAGTACAACTGCCGCCTGGGCGACCCCGAGACGCAGGCCGTGCTGCCGCTCGTGACGGGCAACGTGGTGGACGTGATGGACGCCCTGGCGCGGCGCGACCTGCGGGGCGTGCGCGTCGAGGTGGCGCCGGGTGCGGCGGCGACGGTCGTGCTGGCCTCGGAGGGCTACCCCGGCGCGTACCCGACGGGGCGCCCCATCGAGGGGCTGGCCGAGGCCGAGGCGGTGCCGGGCGCGGCGGTTTTCCACGCCGGGACGGCCCGCGACGCGGCGGGGCAACTCGTCACGGCGGGCGGGCGCGTCCTTGCGGTGACGGGCGTGGGCGATAGTCTGGAAAAGGCCCTCGACACGGCCTACCGCGCCGCCGACGCCATCACGTTCAGGGGGAAAACGCTGCGCCGCGACATCGGGCACCGCGCCCTCGCGCCCCAGCGCTGACGCCATGCGCCCCTTCCTCGCGCTGCTGATGGTTCTCGTGGCCACGCCCCCGCTCCGGGCGCAGCCCGCCGCCGACACGCTCGCGGGTGTGCCCTTTGGCGACTACGCCCCCGCCGACGCCCGCGCCGTCCGCGCCGACCCCGCCGGGCGCCTGTACGTGGCCGACGCCGCGGGCGCCGTCGTCGTTTTGGCGCCGGACGGCGCCCTGCTGCGCCGCATCACGGGCGACGGCCAGCACGCGTTCGTGGCGCCCGAGGACGTGGACCCGACCAACGGACTGCTGCTGCTCGTGGCCGACGGCGGCGCGGGGCGCATTTTCCGGCTGGGTGCCGACGGGCTGGGCCTCGAACCTTTCGGGCCGGAGGGGGCGCCGCGCGTGCGCACGTTCCAGGACCCACCCCGCGCCGATGGTTTTGCGCCCGTCGCCGTCGCGGCGGCAGGGGGGAATGTTTTTGCCCTCGACGGGCGGGCGGGCGCCCTCGTCCGCTGGGACGTGTCGCGGCAGCGCCGCCTGCTGGCCGGCCCCGACGACGGGCTGCTCGACCAGCCCCGCGCCCTCGCCGCCACCGACGACGCGCTGTTCGTGCTCGACGCGCGGGGCGTGCGCGCCTTCGACGCCTTTGGCACGCCGGGGCGGCGCTTCGGGCAAGGGGGCGATGGCGCGGCGCGGCGCGTGCGCGTGCTGGGCGGGCGCATCGCGCTTGTGCGGGCGCAGCGCCTCGACCTCTACAACGCCGAAGGGGGGCTGGAAACGTCGCTCGTGTGGACGGGGCCGCCGCTTCGGGATGCCGCCCTCGTGCCCGGCAGCCTTATCCTGCTCACGGCGCGCGCCCTCTACCGCGTGCCCCGCTGAACGCCGCCCTCCGCAGCCCACGCCTATCGCGCCACCGCTACGCCGCTGTTTTCCCCCTTGCCATGCGGTGGTCTGTGCTCGCGCTTGCCTTTTTCGCTACGGCTGCCGCCGGGCAGGCGCAGCCCGTGCCGCGCGGCGACAGCCTCAACACGTACCAGGACACGCTGCGCCTCGACGCGCCGCTGCCGTACCGGCTCCGCCCCTTCGTGCAGCCCGGCACGCTGGCAATATGGGCCGCCGGCACCCCGCTCGACACGGCCAGCTACCGCGTGGACTGGACGCGGGGGCTCGTCTGGATGCGCCGCGTGCCGCCGCCCGTGCCTTTTCTGCTCGCCCGCTACCGGACGTGGCCGTTTGCGCTCGATACGGCGTACCGGCAGCGCGGCGTCGCCCCGTCCGACAGCGGCGGCGTGCCGGGCAGCCTGTCGCCCATCGCCGAGGCGCCCGCCGAGGCACCGCCCGCCGACCCCTTCGGCAACAGCCGCTTGCAGCGCAGCGGATCGCTCACGCGCGGCGTGCTGGCGGGCTCGCGCCGCGACGTGACCGTCGAGTCGGGGCTGCACCTCCAGCTCGAAGGCGAAGTCCTCGACGGCGTCCAGCTCCGCGCCGTGCTGACGGACGAGAACACGCCCATCCTCGCCGAAGGCACCACGCAGCGGCTCAGCGAGTTCGACCGCGTCTATATCGAGGTGGATGCGCGCCGCGCCGCCGCCCGGCTGGGCGACGTGGACCTGGCGCTGCGGGCGACCGAGCTGGGCCAGCTTACGCGCAAGGTGCAGGGCGCCTCGGCCACGGCGCGCGTGCCCGGCGGCGGCAGGTGGTGGCAGGGCGCGACCGTCCAGGCTGCCGGCGCCGCGCCGCGCGGGCAGTTCCGCGTGCAGGAGTTCCGCCCCCTCGAAGGCGTGCAGGGGCCGTACCGACTTGAAGGCGGCGCGGGCGAGCCCTACGTCCTCGTCATCCCCGGCTCCGAAGTGGTGTACCTCGACGGCGTCCGGCTGGTGCGCGACCGCAGCGCCGACTACACCATTGACTACGCCACGGGCGAGATCACGTTTACGCCGCGCCGCCTGCTCACGGCCAGTCAGCGCCTGCTCGTCGAGTTCCAGTACACGTCGAGCCAGTTTCCGCGCACGCTTGTCGCCAGCGAGGCCGAGGCGCGGCTGGGCGGGCTCGTCGGCGGCGCGCCCCGCGCCCTCGTCGCCGCCGCCTTTATCCGCGAGGCCGACGGCAAGGCGCTGCGCGTGGACCTCGACCTCTCGGGCGCCGACTCGCTGCTGCTCGAACAGACCGGCGATGCCCCCGCCACGCGCACGGGCGCCGAGCGCGTCCCTTTCGACCCGCAGGCGCCGTACGTGCAGTACACCGTCGAAAGGCAGGGTGCCGACAGCATTTTCGTGCCCCTCGCCACGGCTCCCGACGCCCTAGCGCCCATCTACCGCGTGCGCTTCAGCCGCGTGGCGGCGGGCACGGGGCGCTACGCGCGCGGCAGCCGCCTCGCCAACGGCATCGCCTACGAGTTCGTGGGCGGGGGCGGCGACTACGAGCCCGTGCGGCTGCTGCCCAAGCCCCGCGAGCAGCGCCTCCTCGCCCTCGCCGGCCACTTCCGGCCCGCCGCGGCGGTCGAGGTGTACGGCGAGTGGGCGGGTTCCTACAACGACCTCAACCGCTTTTCCCGCCGCGACGCCGCCGACGACGTGGGGCGGGCCTACACGGCGGGCGCCCGCCTCCACCCCGTCGCCGTCGGCATTGGAAAGCTGGAGGCCCACTTGGCGCGCCAGTTCCGGGGCGCCACGTTCGTGTCGTTCGACCGGCTGCGGCCCGTGGACTTTGCGCGGACGTGGAATCTCACCGACGCCGGGGGCAGCGCCGCTACGAGCCCCGATGCCGCCATCCGCGAAGCGACCGACGAGGGCGAGGTGCGCCTGGCGTTCTCGCCCACGAGCAGCGCCGCCGTCACGGCCGGGCGGCTGGCGCGGGGCGGCATTTTCAGCGCCCGCCGCGCCGCCCTCCAGCTCGACATCGCCGAGGCGCGCGGGCCGCTTGTCCAGTACGCCGCCTCCGCCGCCCGCAGCGAGGACGCGCTGCGCGGCGTGGACGGCCTGTGGCTGCGGCAGCAGGGCCGCGTCGAGCAGCCCGTGCTGGGGCGCCGCCTGCGCCCGCGCGTCGAGGTGGAAGGGGAGCGGCGCGTGCAGCAGTACGCCGCCCGCGATGGCGCCGACAGCAGCGGCGTGGGCTCGCTGTCTTTCCTCGAAGTGCGCCCCGGCGTCGCGTGGGTGGCCGAAAAGCTGGAAGCATCGCTCGCCTACGGCGTGCGCCGCGAGGGCGACGTGCTGGCGGGCCGCCTCGTCCACGCCGCCGACGCGCGCACCCTCAGCGGCACCCTCCGCTACCAGCCGGCCCCCTCTTTCCAGGCCGAGGGCAGCGTGGGGCTGCGCAACCGCGATTTCACGCCCCGATTCCAGTCCCGCGCCGGGCAGGCCAGCACCCAGACCGTCGCCCTCCAGGCCGGCGTGCGCTGGGCGCCCCTGCGCCGCGCCCTCGACTTCGACATGGACTACCAGGCCCAGACGCAGCGCACGCCCCAGCTCCAGGAAATCTACGTCCGCGTCGGCCCCGACCTGGCCGAGGCGCAGTACGTCTGGCAGGACGCCAATGGCAACGGCCTGCCAGACCTCGACGAGTTCGTGCCCGAGACGACGCCGTTCGAGGGCGAGTACGCCCGCACGTATGTCCCCTCCGACACGCTCGTGGGCGTCATCGGCGTCGAGGCGCGCTTCCGGCTGGGCCTCGACCCGTCGCGCTTCGTGGGCGCGGATGCCGGGGGGTGGCGGCGGTGGCTGGCGCGCGTCAGCACCCGCACCACGCTCGACGTGCAGGAGCGCAGCAGCAACCCCGACCTGGCCGCCTTCTACCTGCTCGACCTGCGCCAATTCCTCGACCCCGTCTATACCCAGAACGGGCGCATCCGCGTGGGGCAGGACGTGTTTCTGTTCCGGGGCGCGGGGCGCTACGGCCTCGACCTGTCGGCCAGCCTTTTGCGCGGGCGCAACCGGCTCGCGGGCGAGACCGAGGCGCGGCGCCTCGAAACGTACCGCGCCGAGGGCCGCTACCGCCCCGCCACCGCCCTGGGCCTGCGCGCCGCCGTCGGCTTCGAGCGCAACCGCGCCCAGAGCGCCCGCTACGCCAGCCGCCGCTTCGATATCGCCAGTGCGCAGGCCGAAGGGGGCGCCACGTACACGCCCCGGCCTACGCTGTCGGTCGGACTCGCCATTTTCGCCGCCCGCAAGCGCGACGCGGCAGCGGGCCGCGAGGCGGGCGTCGTGCGCGTGCCCCTCGACGCCCGCCTGGCGCGGTCGGGCCGCTGGGTGCTGGCAGGCACCGCCGAGGTGGCGCGCGTGGCCCTCCGGGGCGACGCCTCGGGGCAGGCCGCCTACGAACTCACCGACGGGCGCGGCCCGGGCCTGTCGTTCTTGTGGACGACGTCGCTCCAGTACGTGCTCAGCCGCTTTCTCAACCTGTCGGTTTCCTACGACGGCCGTGCCCCCGAAGGCGCCCCCAGCATCCACACCGTCCGGATGCAGGTGGGGGCGGTGTTTTGATGGGATGGGTCATTGGAGGTTGGTCATTGGTCACTGGAGGAAAGCGCGGCATCGAATGACGAATGACCAGTAACGAATGACAAATGCCCTGCCCGTATCTTCCCGCATGACCCCATCCAACCTCATCAGCAGCCGGCAGGGGGCGGTGCTCACGCTCACGCTCAACCGGCCCGAACGGCGCAACGCCCTCGACCGGGCGCTCGTGGACGCGCTTCAGGCTGCCCTCGACGCGGCGGCGCGCGAGGATGACGTGCGCGTCGTCGTGCTCACGGGCGCGGGGACGAGCTTCTCGGCAGGCGCCGATCTGGACGCGCTGCGCAGTCTCCAGACCGCCTCGACGCCCGAAAACCTCGACGACTCGCACGCGCTCGGGCGCCTGTTCGAGACCCTCCACACCCACCCCAAACCCGTGATTGCCCGCGTGAATGGCGCGGCCATTGGCGGCGGGTGCGGGCTGGCCGCCGTGTGCGACTTCAGCGTTGCCGACGAAACGGCGAGGATGGGCTTTCCCGAGGTGCGGCTGGGCTTCGTGCCCGCCATCGTGATGCTGTTCGTGCCGCGCAAGGTGGGCGAGGCGCGGGCGCGCGACCTGCTGCTGCGCGGCGCCCTCGTGACGGGCGCCGAAGCAGCGGCGATGGGGCTGGTGACGAAAAGCGTGCCCGCCGACGCCCTCGACGCCGAGGTGGACGCCCTCGCCCGCGAACTGGCGACGGAGACGAGCGGCAGCGCCGTCGCCCTCACCAAAGGTCTGCTGGCGCGGCTGCCCGGCATGGGCGGCGCCGAAGCCCTCGCCGCCGCCGTGCAGGCCAACGCCCTCGCCCGCACCACGCCCGACTTTCAGGCCGGCATCGCCGCCTTTCTCGACAAAACCGCCCCGCCGTGGCGAGGGTAGGGGTTTGCTGGTTGAGTTTGTTGGTTGGTTAGGTTTGTTGGGTTTGTTCAACCATCCAACCATCAACCAACCATCCATCCAACCATCCAACCAACGCAACCAACCTCTCTGCATCCGCATGACCACCTACAAAGACGCCGGCGTTGACATTGACGCGGGCGAGGAAACCGTCCGCCGCATCAAAAGCATCGTCCGCCCGACGTTCACGCCCGGCGTGCTCGCGGGCATCGGCGCTTTTGGCGCGTTCTACGAACCCGACTTCTCGGGCTACGAAAAGCCCGTCCTCGTCTCGTCCGTGGATGGCGTGGGCACCAAGCTCAAGGTGGCGTTTCTGGCCGGGCGGCACGACACCGTGGGGCAGGACCTGGTCAACCACTGCGTCAACGACATCGCCGTGTGCGGGGCGCGGCCTTTGTATTTCCTCGACTACTACGCCACGGGCCACCTCGACCCCGACGTGGCCGAGGCCGTCGTGCG
>CBDUCD010000127.1:0-7707 GCA_965365535.1 uncultured Rhodothermales bacterium
TACTGCAACAGCGCCGCCACGAGGGGCGTCACGTCCAGCAGCGACAGGGCGCGGGCAAAAGCGCCGGCGCCGGCGCCAAAGGCGACGAGGGGGACGGGGTTGCGCGTGTGGCTTTTCGTGCCCAGCGCCTCGACGTTGCCGTGGTCGCTGGTGACGATGAGCAGGTCGCGCGCGGCGTCGTGGCGGGCGAGGTAGGCGGCGAAAAAGGCGTCGAGGGGGGCGAGGACGGTGGGAGCGTCCAGCTCGCCGCGCCCGTGCCCGGCCTTGTCGGTGAGGAAGTATTCGAACAGCGTCAGGCGGTGCCGGCGGGCAAGGGCGTGCAGCCGCGCGCCCGCGTCGGCAGCCGAGATGACGGGCGTGTCGAGCCCCAGCCCGGTGCGCCAGCCCAGCCCCGTCAGGTCGGCGGCGAGGGCGTGCCCGGCGCGCAGGTCGGCTTCGGTGCGGAGGGGGACGCCGGCGGCGCGGCACATGCGCGTCGTCGTGCTCCAGCGGCCCGTGGCCTCGTTGTAGGCGAAAAAGCGGTCGGGGTAGGCGTTGGCAAAAGCGCAGCCCGCGCCGCCCAGCCGGGCAAACAGGCTGTGCGTGGGGAAAAGCGCGTGCGTGGCCGAGTGCGGCGTCGGCCCGAAGTGGCGCCCGGCGAGGGCGGCAGCATTGACGCCCGTGAACAGCGCCGTCTGCCCCGTGCCGCTCTGCGGCAGGCCCTCGACGCCCAGCGTGGCATCGAGGGGGACGAAGACGTGGCGGTCGTGGCGGAGGGCAGGCGCCGCGTCCGTCCACGCCATCCCGCCGGCCAGGCGCCTGAAGGCAGGCAGCGGCACCGTCGAAAGCGGGTTTTCCGGCCCCGGCGGCCCCAGCCCCACGCCATCTACGAAGACGAACGCGACGTGCATACGGGTCTCGGGCAGGGGCTACGGGGCCGGCAGCAGGCCGCGCGTGAGGTAGTCGGCAAGGGTGAGGGCGAAAAGGAGCAGCATCCACACCAGCCCCGCGCCCGCGAACAGGCGCACCAGCGCGCTGCCCCTGCGCAGGTGCATGAAAACACCCGCGATAAGGGCCGCCTTGGCCGCCGCGATGCCCAGCGCGAGCGCCAGGTGCAGGCGCGGCCCGACGGGCAAGAAGTGCGCGCCAAAGGTAAGCGCGAGCAGCCCCATGAGGGCGGCAGCGGTGAAGAGGTAGCGGCGGGGCACGGCAGCAGCAGTCGGCATGGCGGTCACCCGACGAGGTAGAGCAGGGGGTAGAGAAACACCCACACGAGGTCCACGAAGTGCCAGTACAGCCCGGCCATCTCGACGGGCGTTTCGTCGGGCAGGCGGCGGCGCCCGGCCCGCACCAGCATCACCGCCCAGATGCCCAGCCCAATCGTCATGTGGAGCGCGTGCAGGCCCGTCATCAGAAAGTAGAACAGGAAGAAAAGCTGGAGCGCGGGCGCGTCGTGGGTGAAATAGGCGCCCGGCACGTAGCCGTCCTGGTAGTGGAGGTAATACTCGTAGCCTTTGAGGCCGAGAAACAGCGCCCCCAGCGCAACGGTGGCGGCGATCAGCCAGGCCGTAGCGCGCCACGCCTTTCGTTGGGCGGCGTGCCCGGCGAGGGCGACGGTCAGGCTGCTCGCCAGCAGAACCGCCGTGTTGGTCGTGCCCAGCGCCAGGTTCGTGTGGTGCGCGCCCTCGGCCCACGCCTGCGGGTAGAGGGCGCGGTAGATGGTGTAGGCCAGAAAGAGGCCGCCGAAAAGCAGCATCTCCGTCGCCAGAAACGTCCACATGCCAAGCGTGTCGGCGCGGCGCTGCTGGGCGACGCTGCTGAAAGGGGGGGCGGGGCGCCCGGGAGCGGTCGTGGCGAGGTCAGCCATCCTGGATGTCGTTTTCGCTCAGCCGGAAGGCGCCGGCGGTGTGCTCGCGGTCCATGAACTGGTACTCGGGCAGGTGGTAGGCGTACGCCTCCTCGGTCACCACGGGCGTCCTGTCGAAGTTGTGGGCCGGCGGCGGGGACGGCGTGCGCCATTCGAGGCCCGTGGCGTTCCACGGGTTCGGGCCGGCATCGCGGCCCCACTTCAGCGACCCGAGCAGGTAGCAGAACGGCAACAGGTAGGCCACGCCCAGAAACGTCGAGCCGGCGGTGGAGAGGACGTGGAAAACCTGGAATTCGGGCGCGTACGCGCCGTAGCGGCGCGGCATCCCCAGGTAGCCCATCACGTACTGCGGGAAAAACGTCAGGTTGAAGCCGAAAAAGATGAGGACGGCCGCCGCCACGCCCCACCCCTCGGGGTAGCGCTTGCCCGTCATCTTGGGCCACCAGAAGTGGAGGCCGCCCAGGTACGCCGTCAGCATCCCGCCCACCATGATGTAGTGGAAGTGCGCCACGACGAAGTACGTGTCGTGCACGTGCACGTCCACGGCGAGGGCGGCGAGGATGAGGCCCGTCAGCCCGCCCAGCGTGAACAGGCCGATAAAGGCAAGCGCGTAGAGCATGGGCGTGCGCAGGTAGATGCGGCCCTTGTAGAGCGTCGCCGTCCAGTTGAACACCTTGATGGCGCTGGGGATGGCGACGAGAAACGAGAGGGCGGAAAACACCAGCCCGGCAAACACGCTCTGGCCGCTGACGAACATGTGGTGCCCCCACACGAGAAAGCCGAAAATGGCGATGGCGATGCTGGCGCCGGCCACGAACGGGTAGCCGAAAACGCGCTTGCGGGCGTAGCACGTGATGATTTCGCTGACGACGCCCATGCCGGGCAGAATCATGATGTACACGGCAGGGTGCGAGTAAAACCAGAACAGGTGCTGAAACAGGAGCGGGTCGCCGCCCAGCGCCGGGTCGAAAATGCCCACGCCCAGCAGCCGCTCGGCGCCCACGAGCACCAGCGTGATGGCCAGCACGGGCGTCGCCAGAATCTGGATCAGACTCGTCGCGTACGTGCTCCACACGAAAAGCGGCAGCCGCCCCCACGTCAGCCCGGGCGCCCGCAGCGTGTGGACGGTCACGACGAAGTTGAGGCCCGTCAGGATGGACGAAAAGCCCATCACGAAAATGCCCAGCACCACCAGCACCACGTGCGACTGGCTGAAGGTGGTGCTGAACGGCGTGTAAAACGTCCACCCCGTGTCAATGCCGCCGGCCACGAGGGCCGCGAGCGTGAGCAGCCCGCCGGCGATGAAAATGTACCACGACAGCAGGTTGAGGCGCGGAAACGCCAGGTCGCGGGCGCCCAGCATGAGGGGCAGCAGAAAGTTGCCCAGCGTGGTGGGGATGCTCGGGATGAGGAAAAACCACACCATCACGATGCCGTGCATCG
Organism: uncultured Rhodothermales bacterium; assembly: GCA_965365535.1. Classification (GTDB taxonomy): domain Bacteria; phylum Bacteroidota; class Rhodothermia; order Rhodothermales; family BA12; genus CBDUCD01. The sequence goes on from CBDUCD010000127.1 coordinate 3,290, forward strand.
AGAAAAGCCGGTTGTACACGTCGAGCGTGAACAGGTCGGCGGGAGGCGTGAGCAGTTCGAGCCGCATCAGAAACGCCGCCACGCCGCCGAGGGCGAAAAAGACGGTGATGGCGCCCATGTAGAGCAGGGCAATCCGCTTGTGGTCGGTCGTGAGCAGCCACGAGCGCAGACCGGTGCCGGCGTTGAGGTACGTGGGGCGGAGGGCGTCGGGGGGCGCGGCAAGGGTTTCGGTCATGGCCTGGCAGGGGGAGGCGTCGCGGCGGGCGGAGCATCGGCGAGCGACTTGATAAAGGCGACGAGTTGGAGCAGTTCGTCTTCGTCCACCTGGCCCTGGTACGTGGGCATGATAGGCGGGTAGCCCTGCGCCAGCCGCGCCTGCGGGTACAGAATGGACTCGCGCAGGTACTGCTCGTCGGCCAGCACGCGGCGCCCGTCGCCCAGCCGCACCACGCGCCCGTACACGCCGGCCAGGGCAGGACCCTGCGACGGGTACAGGGCGAGCGTGTCGGTGCGGTGGCACGTGTTGCAGCGGAGCCTGCTGAACAGCGCGGCGCCCGCGTCGGCCATGCGCTGCGGCGTGGCCGCAGGGGCGCCGGGTGCTGGGGCCGCGTCCGCCCTCGCCGCCGCCGCCATCGCCCCGTCGGCATCCTGACGGGCGCCGCCGTCGAGCCACTGTTCGTAGGCGCCGGGCTCCATCACCTCCACCCAGCCGCCCATGCCCGAGTGCTCGGTGCCGCAGTATTCGGCGCAGAACAGGTGGTAGCGGCCCGGCAGCGTCGCCGTGAACCAGGCGTGGGTGTAGCGCCCCGGCAGCACGTCCTGCTTGACGCGGAAGGCGGGCACGAAAAACGAGTGGATGGCGTCCTCGCTCGTCAGCGTCAGCCGGACGGTGCGGCCCACGGGCACGTGGAGCGTGTTGATTTCGCGGACGCCATTGGGGTGCTGGAACTTCCACATCCACTGTTTGCCCGTGCCGTAGAGGTCGAGCGACGTGCCCGGCGGCGGCGTTTTGACGTCGAAATAGAGGGTGCCCGCCCACAGAAAGGCGCCCGTGGCGGGCACGAGCAGGCCCAGGATGATGCCCGTCTCGAGCAGGGGCGTGTCGCGGAGGGCGTGCGCGCGGGCCACGTCGCGGTTGGTGTGGCGGTAGCGGAGGGCGAAATACACGATGGCGGCGCCGATGCCGAGGGCGAAAAAAGCGCTCAGCGCCACGAGTGCCCAGAACAGGGCGTCCACCTGCGGCGCGATGGTGGAGGCGCGGACGGGGAAAAAGCGGAACGGCTCCACGGGCTACCTCCGTCTGGGCTGGGGGCGCGCGGCGCCGGTGGGAAATCCGCCGGGGTAGGCGGGCGATGTCGGCGGAAGGGGGCCGGGGCGGCGGCGCGTCCAGCCGCTTTCCGTCGGGACGAGGCGGAGCGTGTCGGCGCCGGCGGTGTCGGCGCGCACGGGCAGCCCCTCGGCGGCGACGAGTTCGAGGGCGCGGCTGAGGGGGATGCGGTAGAAGCCGTCGGGCTGGCGCCCGTACGTCGTCAGGCGGGCCGCGTCGCGGGCCTGGAGCGCCCGCAGGTCGAGGGCGGGATGGGCCTGGAGGCGCGGCGCGGGCGGCCTTTCGCGCGTGTCGCCAAACGGCCCGGCAGCCGCTTCGACGCGCGCCCTTTCATCTGCCCGCAGCGCTCCGAAAAACCACGCCAGCGCGCCCACCACGGCTGCGACGAGCACGAGCGTGGCGCCGGTGAACACGACGGCGTTGCGGACCGTGGCGCGGCCTTCGCCCTCGTAGCCCCGCGCCACGGCCCCGGCGTCCACGTCGAGGCCATGCAGGATGCCCCGCTGCCGCGCCGCGCCCGCCCGGTCAACAAGCTCGCCCGCGTGGCGGACGGCATCCTGCTGCGCGTCGGACGCTTCGGCGGCGTGGAGTACGTGCCGCGTCGCGGGGGGCAGCGGCAGCGTGTGGCGCGGGCGACGGGAGGGGCGCCGCGCGCCCCGTCGCAGCAGGGCGTAGGCGGTCCAGCTTGCCCAGAACGCCCACCAGCCTTTCGATCCCGAACCGCTGTTGCTGCTTTTCATCCTACACCTCCCGGGGTTCGAGTAGCGCGTCGAGGCGCGGATCGGCAAGGGGCACGAAGGGCGCGCGGGCCATCGTCCAGCCGAAAAAAGCCATCCACAGCCCGCCGATGCCCACGAGCGCCAGCGCCCACGCCGCCGCACCGCGCCATCCGAAAACGGGGGACGAGGGCGCCACGAGCCACAGCACGTGCGCGGCCTGCGCCATCAGCACGGCGCCCGCCACCCCGCCCAGCACCGCTGCCGACCGCCTGGCCCGCCGCGACAGCAGAATGCCAAACGGCGCCGCAAAACCAACCGCCGCGACGCCCACCGACAGCCACCGCCACGCGCCCGCGCCCCGGTGCAGGTACCAGACGACCTCGCGCGGCAAGTCGCCCGACCAGACGACGAGAAACTGCACAAACGCCAGGTACGCCCACAAGAGGGTGCAGGCAAAGAGAAACGTGCCCCAGTCGTGCAGGTGCCGGGTGCGCACGAGGGCGTCGAGGGGCGGGCGGCGCCGCAGCCCGGCGACGAGCACGATGGTAAGGGCCGACGCCGCCAGCATCTGCCCCGCGCCCACGAGCCAGCCAAACGTGGTGGACACCCAGCCGGGTTCGAGCGACAGCACCCAGTCGGTCGTGGCGAACAGGAGGGCGACGGTGTGGGCGACGAGCGTGGCCGTGCCCGCGTGCCGCAGGCGGGCGGTGAGGGCGGGGCCGCCGCCCGCGTCCTGCTGCCTCGACAGGTGCCCCATCCACCACGCGCTGCCCGTCCAGAGGGCGAAGTAGGCGAGGGCACGGGCGAGGAAAAACGCCGGCGTCAGAAAAGGCTGCGCGGGGGCATCGGGCGCCGCGTCCATCCACGGAAACAGGCGCCCCATGCCCACGGCGACGGGCACGAACAGCACGCCGCAAAGCACGACGGTGCGGGCGGCGGCCAGCAGCACGCGCTGCGCCACGAGCAGCCAGCCGCCCGTGACAATCGTGCTGAGGCAGAAAAGCGTGAGGGCGCCAAGCGAGAGGCCGAGCCAGAACAGCCACGCGGCGAGGTAGCCCGCCAGCGCCGGCGCCACGTCTCCATACGCGAGGGCAGCGGCGCCCAGCAGCCCCGCGGCCCCGGCCACGAGGCCCCGGCGGCGGAAGGCGTCGAGCAGCGGGAGGCGCGTGTTCACTGGCGTGGGGGCAAAACGAGAGCGGGGCGCGGGGCGGGCACGGCGCCGTCCAGCCGGGCCAGCGTGTCGGAGGGCACGTCGGCGGCGGTGGCGTGCTGGGCGCGTTGCAGGGCGCGGATAAAAGCGGCGATGGCCCAGCGGTCGGCAGGCGCGACGCGGGCGGCGTAGCTGTACATGGCGCCGTAGCCGTTTTCGATGACGGCGACGAAGTGGCCGGCGGGGGCGCCGCGCAGCCGGCCCGTGTGGAACGACGGCGGCGGGCGCAGGCCGCGCGCCACCACCATGCCGTCGCCGTAGCCCGCGCGCCCGTGGCACGGCGCGCAGAACACGTCGAACTGCTGCTGCCCGCGCGCCAGCACCGCGCCGGTGACGGGAAACGGGAACGCGTCGGGCAGCGGCGCGGCATCGGGCGGCGCGTCCACGCCCACGCGCTGCCCCCGGGCGTCGCGCAGGCCGGCGGCGGCGTCGGGCGGGGCCTCGAGGGCGTCGGTGCGGGCGACGGTGTGGGCTTCGCGGGGCCGCATCCCCAGGCTGTCGGCGAAAAAGGCCGACGGCTCGTAGGGGTCGAGGCGCGGCGCGTCGGCCATCCGCTGGTAGCAGCCGGCGCAGCCGAGCAGGGCAATCAGGGCGAGAGGGCGCGTCATGGCCGCACCTCCTCGACGTGGCGGGCGCCCCAGCGCGTCAGCCCCTCGCGGGTGCCGCGCGCGTCGAAAAGCGGGTCGGCGGCTTCGATGGAGAGGAAGAAGCGGTCCTGCGACGCCCGCCGGAACGCTTCGGAGTGGAACACGGGGTGGTAGGGCTGCGGCAACTGGTTCATCCACAGCAGCCCGAAAAAGGCGGCGCACGCGGCCACGAGAACCGTCGTCTCGAACGTGATGGGCACGAACGCGGGCCACGCGTGGTGCGGGCGCCCGCCCACGTTGAGCGGGTACGAGACGACGTTGGCGTACCACAGCATGAAGTATCCGCCCACCGCGCCTACCAGTCCGCCCACGAGCACCACGAGGGGCACGCGGTTGCGCCGGAACCCGACGGCCTCGGCCAGCCCCTCGACGGGGTACGGGCTGTAGGCGTCCATTCTCCGGTACCCGAGGGCATACGCCGCCTCCGCCGCCGCCAGCACCTGCTCGGGCGTGTCGAACTCGGCCAGAAGGCCCCAGAGGCGGTGGGAGGGCATGGCGAGTGGCGGTTGGAGGTT
>CBDUCD010000128.1:0-7646 GCA_965365535.1 uncultured Rhodothermales bacterium
GCAGCGGGCGCGGGCGCCGGGACGATGGGCGCCGGGGCGGCAGGCGCGATGGGCGGCACGGCGGGGGCAGGTGCCTCGCCAGAAAACGCGGGCGGAGCAGGCGCGTCTTCGGTAGGGCGAGCGGCTTCGGCAGGGCGAAGGGCAGGGGCAGCAGGCGTCGGCGCCTCGGCGGCAGGCGCGGGCGCGGGGGGGGAAGCGGGCGTCGCCAGCACCTCCACCATCTCGTCCGCCGTGAGGCTGCCGCCCCGGTTGAGCAGCGCCACGCCCGCGGCGCGCATCCCCTTGTCGGCGAAAAAGCGCGCCAGCAGGTCGGCGGGCACGGCGGGCGGCGTGCCCTCGCCCACGGTCTCGAAAAGGGGCGCCAGCAGGGCGCGCCAGCCCTCGGGCGTGTACTCCTCGGGCGTCCGGTGCTCGATGCGGTGCAAAAGGGGCACAAACGTGGCGCGCTCCACGTCCTCCATCCCCTTGCGCTGCACGTACGCCACGACCACCTCGTTGAGGTACGGGTAGGCGTCGAAGTAGCGCATCCGGCGCAGCACCACGGCGGCGGGGAGGGTGTCGCGGCCTTCGGGAAACACGAACGCCCCGAGGGCGCGGGCGGGCTGCACGAGAAACGGCACCACCTGCTCGACGGCCTGCCGGAGGGTGCGCTCCCACTCCTCGGGCGGCACCTGGGCGTGCTCGGCCAGCACCTCGAAATACTGCTCCTGGGCGGCCTGCAAGTCGGCGTCGGCGTAGTCGAACCAGCGCGTGCGGGCGTCCGAGAGGGCCTGCGCCTCGGCCTCCAGGCGGCGCTGGAGCGTCTGCGCGATAAAGTGGACGATGGGGCCGGGCAGGCCCGCCCTGCCCAGCGCCGTGAGCGTGTAGGCCCGGGTGGCGGGCAGCGCGGCCAGCAGGCGCTCGCCGAGGCGTTGAACAGCAAGAGGCACCATAGGGGCAGGGGGTCGGGAAAAGGGCAAAATACGGCCTGCACCTTTCCCGGCACGCGGCGCCCCCGCGCCGGCGCCGGCAGCCCCTCCACGCCTTCTGTAAGGGAAACACCGGTAACCTGTTTTCGGGAGGCTTTTGCCGGGCCGCCCGATTGGTACGGACGTGCAACGGAAGCGCTTTCACCCGGCACGAAGGGGACCTCTGCGTAGGCGTTTCCCCTACACCGCGCCGGGGTGCATCCCCACGTTGCGTGCAAGTGGCTCCCTACATGCCCGCGTGCAGCCTGCCGATAGCTTTCGGCCACTTCGAACCTCTCCCAACAAACCCTTTTTCTCCTCTATCACCAACGGCTATGCAACCCAAACACCTTTTCCAACTGCTGCTGCTGGCGCTTGTCGTGCTTCCCCTGACGGCGCGGGCGCAGTCCACCGAGAACCTCGTCAACTTCCGCCCCATCGGGCTGGCGGGCGTCAACGTGTTCGAGGCGCCCAAAGAAGCGACGGCGGATTTCAACGGCCTCGAAGTGTACGTCGGCGGCGACTTTGCCCTCCAGTTCCAGGGCCTCTCGCAGTCCAACGACGCCGACACGCTTATTGACCTCGCGCCCAACTTCACCCTGCCGCAGGCCAACCTGAACCTCAACGTGGTGCTGGCGCGCGGCCTGCGGATGCACCTGCGCACCTACCTGTCCTCGCGCCACCACACCGAGGCGTACGTCAAAGGCGGCTACGTGCAGATTGACAACCTCGACTTTATCAGCGACGGCTTCCTCTCGGGCCTGATGGACGTGGTGCGCCTGCGCTTCGGCATGGACGAGTACAACTACGGCGACACGCACTTCCGCCGCTCGGACAACGCGCAGACCATCTACAACCCGTTCGTGGGCAACTACATCATGGACGCCTTCTCGACCGAGCCTTTTGCCGAGGCCAGCGTGTTCACGAAGGGCTTTATCGGCGTGGCGGGCATCACGAACGGTCGCCTCAACCAGACGCCCATCTCGGAAAAAGGCGACAACGGCGTGGCCCTTTTCGGTAAGATCGGCTACGACACCCAGGCCAGCGAAGACCTGCGCGTGCGCCTGACGGCCTCCGTTTACCACAGCACGAAGGAAGGCACCCGCGACTACCTCTACGGCGGCGACCGTGCCGGCGCGCGCTACTTCGAGGTGCTCAACCTGCGCGGCGAGGCCTCGCCCAGCGACTTCCTGCCCCGCTTCAACCCGGGCTTCAAGTACCAGACGGCCTACCAGATCAACCCGTTCATCAAGTTCATGGGCGCCGAAGCCTTTGGCGTGGCCGAAGTCAGCACGGGCGGCGAAGAGGGCACGGGCAGCTTTACCCAGCTGGGCGGCGAGCTCATCTACCGCTTCGGGCCGATGGAGAAATTCTACGTCGGCGGGCGCTACAACACCGTCACGGGCCGCATGGTCGAGGACGGGCCCAAGATGGAGACGACGCGCTTCAACGTGGGCGGCGGCTGGTTCCTGACGCCCAACGTGGTCTCGAAAATCGAGTACGTCAAGCAGACGTGGGACGGCGCCGGCTTCAACAGCCAGGTGCGCTACAACGGCGCCGAGTTCAGCGGCGTGATGCTGGAAGCGGCCATCAGCTTCTAAACGGGCTGGCCAGCCTACAGGCCCGGGCGGATGGACGCGCCATCTGCCCGGGCTTTCTGGCCCCTGCGTGGAGGCTACGAGATGCAGGACGATGTGACCTTTTTGGTGGTCGCCTCGCGCCCCTGACACGCCTGCTGGCCTGCCTCTGCGCCCGCCAGCGCCCTTTGCCGGCAGCCGCGATTCTGGCACTATGCTTGAATGTCCAGGCGCTGTCCAACCCTTATCCCGGGCGCTACCATCGCGCCCCCAGATCCCCAACATCATGTTACGCAGTACCTTTTTCGCCCTTTTCCTCCTCCTGCCCTTTGCGGCCCAGGCGCAGCCCGCGCTGACGTTTGCGCGCGGCGGCACGGTCGAAATCAAGGGCACCTCGAACGTCCACGGCTGGACGTGCAAAGTCGAGCAGTACACCGGCACCGTGGCCGGCGGCCTGACGGGCGAGATGCCCGCCGCCGTGACCGAGGCCACCTTTACCGTGCCCGTCGCCGGCATTGACTGCGACAACGGGACGATGAACGGCAAGATGCGCGACGCGCTCAAGGCCGGCCAGCACGCCAGCATCCGCTACACGCTGACGGAAGCCCGCGCCACGCCCGGCGAAAACGGCCGCTTTACCCTTGCCACGAAAGGACGCCTCACCATTGCCGGCCAGACGCAGCCCGTGCAGATGACGGTTCAGGGCGAGGTGATGTCCGACGGACGCTACCACTTTACCGGCAGCACGCCCGTCAAGATGAGCCAGTACGGCATCAAGGCGCCCACGGCCATGCTGGGGGCGATGCGCACCGGCGACGAAGTCACCATCGTGTTCGACCTCGTCGCGGGCCGCTGACCTCTCCCTTGCCCCTTTCTGCCATGCAGACGCTCCGCCCCTTCTGGTGGCTGCTGCCCGCCCTGCTTTTCGCCAGCGGGGCCGGGCAGCCGGACGTTTCGTACCGCGTGCAGCCGGGCAGCTTTTTCCGCATTGACGGCACCTCGACGCTGGGCACGTACAAGTGCGAGGCCGGGCAGGTCGTCGGCAGCGGGCGCGTCCACGCCGAGCCGCCCGTGCGCGTGGCGGCGTCGGTATCGGTGCCCGTGCTGGCCTTCGACTGCGGGCGGAGCGCCATGAACCGGGATTTCTACAACGCCCTCAAAGCCGAAGAGCACCCCGCCATCCGCATCACCATCACGGCGGCGCGCCTGGTCGAGCAGCCCGACAGCTCGGCGTGGGTGCCCATCGAGGCGCGGGGCACGCTGCAACTGGCCGGGCGCGAGCGCCCCATCACGCTGCACGCCGAAGGGCGGCGCCTCTCGGAAACGGCGGTGCGGATGCGCGGCGTCCACGCCCTGAAAATGAGCGACTACGGCGTCAAGCCGCCTTCGGGCCTGATGGGGCTGGTGCGCGCCCACGACGCCCTCGTGGCCTCGTTCGACCTGGTGGCCGCCCGCACCGAGTAGGTTCAGGAGGCGCGGCGTGCTACCGCGCCCGCGCGCCTTCGGCCTCCGACGCCTGCCGCTGGCTGTCGCCCTTTTCGCGCCCCTGCGCCTCTTCGTCGAGGGCGAGCGGCGTGTCGGCCTCGTCGAGCCAGAACGTCGCAATCAGGTCGCCTACGATCTGGTAGAGCGACAGCAGCACGGCCACGAGCACGCCCACCACGAGCGCCGCGCCCAGCGTGGCGCTGTAGTAGAGCACGACGTACCACGTAGCCGGCACCTCGACCTCCTCGCCAAAAGGCACCGCCAGCGTCAGCAGCAGCACCGCCGCGCCGATAAAGGCGATGACGGCCAGCAGCGCGACGGTTTTGATGGACAGGTAAAAGGCCGGCTTGAGCTTCTGGTCGGCGCCTGCCGTCAGGCTCAGCAGCGTCAGCATGAGGGCCAGCGTCGTGGCGGACGCCGTCATGACGGACGAGCACAGAAAGCGGATGGTGGGCAGCGACGCTTCGAGCAGGGCCGCCGCTTCGAGTCCGCCCACCTTGCCCACGACAAACGCCAGCATCGCCGCCGCGACGGCCACGATGGCGCCGCCGACCAGGGCGCCGTGGAGCTTGACAGGCGAGGAGGATTTGGACATGGCGCGCGCGTAGATACGCGCCTGCTACCCGCGATCCCCGCGAAAGTCGGCGCGCCGCCGCGTCGTAGCCATTTCGTCGCCGGGCGTCAGTGCGTCTTGCCGCGCCGGTCGAGCGCCCGGTCGAGGTTGTAGGCCGCCGAGATGAGCGACAGGTGCGTAAGCGCCTGCGGGTAGTTGCCCAGCGCCTCGCCGCGCGGGCCGGTTTCCTCGGCGAAAAGGCCGAGTGGCCCGGCGTACGAGAGCATCTTCTCGAACAGGACGCGCGCGTGGTCGAGCCTTTCGGGGCTGGCGTGGCCGGCGCGCGTGAGCGCCTCGACAAGCCAGAACGTGCACAGGTTGAAGGCCCCCTCCTCGCCCGCGAGCCCGTCGGAGTTTTCGCGCGCGAGGTAGCGAAAGACGAGGCTGTCCACCACAAGTCCGCCCCGCGCCGGCGGCCGGTTGATGGCGTCGAGGGTGGCGAGGGCGCGGCGGTCGCTGGGGGCGGTGAAAAACACGAGCGGCATGATGAGCAGCGACGCGTCGAGCACGTCGCTGTCGTAGGCCTGCACGAACGCCTGCTTTTCCTCGCTCCAGCCCTCGTCCCAGATTTCGAGGTAGAGCGCGTCGCGCACCTCGCGCCAGCGGTCGCGGGGCGCGGGAAAAGAGCGCTTTTCGGCCAGGCGCAGCCCGCGGTCGAGGGCCACCCACATCATGAGCTTGGAATAGACGTAGTGGCGCGGCGCCGTGCGCGCCTCCCAGATGCCGTCGTCGGGCTCCTGCCAGTGGTCGCAGACCCAGTCGAGCAGCTCGGCAAGCTCTGTCCAGAAGTCGTACGAAATCTGCTGGGCGTGCTTGTTGAACAGGTACACCCCGTCGAGGAGTTCGCCGTACACGTCGAGCTGGAACTGGCCGGCGGCGGCGTTGCCGATGCGCACGGGGGCGGACTGGCGGTAGCCTTCCAGGTGTTCCAGCACTTGCTCTTCAAGCGCGCTGCTGCCGTCAATGCGGTACACGGGCTGGAGGCCGTTTTCGGCGATGCACTCGCGGCAGCGGGCTTCGAGCCAGCGCATGAAGGCCTCGGCCTCTTCGGTAAAACCGATGCGCAGAAAGGCGTAAATGGTGAAGGCGGCGTCGCGCAGCCAGGTGTAGCGGTAGTCCCAGTTGCGCTCGCCGCCGACGACTTCGGGCAGGCTGCACGTGGGCGCGGCCACGATGGCGCCCGTGGGCGAAAACGTCATCAGCTTGAGGGCCAGCGCCGAGCGGTACACGTCCTCGCGCCAGCGCCCGCTATAGGTGCAGCGCCCGATCCAGCTATGCCAGTACGCGACGGTCTGGTCGAACAGGGGCTGCTGCACGTCGGCGCCGAAAGGCGGCAGCGCCTCGCCTTCGCCCAGCACGTACAGCCCGAAGCACACCTTGTCGCCGGCTTCGAGGTGGAGCGTGGCCGTTGCCGCGCCCCCTTCCACGTCGAGGGCGCAGTGGGTGGCGAGGCCCAGCCGGAGGCCGCTGCCCTCGAAAATGACGCCCCCCTCGGCGGGCTCGGCGGTGTGCTCGGCCCGCGCGTAATCAAAGGCGGGGCGGCACGCCACGCGTACTTCCATCTCGCCGCGCACCACCTCGGCCACGCGCACGAGGCGGGGCGCGGGCTGCGGGCACTCGCCCACGGGCATGTAATCCGTCACCTGGAGCACGCCGCGTTCGTGGAGAAAGCGCGTCACGAGCACGTTCGTGTCGGGCCAGTACACCTGCCGGGGCGCGATGCCGTCGTCGGCGGGGGCGATGGAAAAGCAGCCGCCTTTTTCGCTGTCGAGCAGGGCGGCAAAAACGGAGGGCGAGTCGAAGTGGGGCAGGCAGAGCCAGCTCACGGCGCCGTCGCGCCCCACGAGGGCCGCCGAGCGCATGTCGCCGACCAGGCCGTGGTGTTCGATGGGGAGGTACATGGAGGGGGTTGGTGGTTGGTTGACGGGCGCTCCGCGCCCTCGTAGTTGGCGGGCCTCGTAGCCGCAACGGCATCTCTCCCAACAACCAACTACCAACGCTACCGGTACTTCACCAGCCGGACTTCGTTGACGTTGCCCTGCGTGTGGTACTCGACGCGGTCCATGAGGCGGCGCATCAGGTGGACGCCCAGCCCGCCGCGCCGCCGGGCGGCCACGGCCTGCCGGAGGTCGGGCTGGTGGTATTCGAGGGGCTCGAAAGCCGTACCCGTGTCGCGGATGCTGATGGTGAAACGGTCGGCGTCGACGCTTACGCCCACCTCGAGCGTCTGGCCGGGGCGCCCCCGGTAGGCGTGCTTGACGACGTTCGTGCAGGCTTCGTCCACGGCCAGGGTAACCTGCTCGACGGTGCGCTCGGGCAGGTGGGCGGCCAGCCCCCAGTCCGCCACGAACCGGCGTACCGCTTCAAGCGACTCGGTGGAAGCAGGCACGGTGAGGGTGTGCGGAGTGCGGACCACCGGGCGTCTCAGTTAGCGCTGAACTTTTGAACGGCCTCGTCCTCGGTGGGCACGATGTCGAAAATCATGGGAAAGCCCAGCAGGTCGAACACGTTATAGACTTTGGGCTGGAGGGCGGCAATCTTGATGTCGCCGCCCTGCTCGCGCACGTCTTCGATGTAGGCCATGAACACGCCCAGCCCGGCGCTGGCGATGTACTGGAGCTGCTGCCCGTTGACGACGATCTGGTGGTGGCCGTCGGCGCGGCACTTCTGGAGGGCGGCCTCCAGCTCGGCGGCGGTGTGCGCGTCGAGCTCGCCCTGGAGGTCGAGAAACTGCACGCTGTCGCGCGATCGGAAGCCGACGGAAAAACTGCTCATGGGTGCGGGGATGGATGGCGGGAGGCGCTAAACGTGCGGGGCAGAAGCCGGTTGCAGCGCTGCTGCCGGGCGCGGCGGCGGCGGCGCGGCGCCGGCACCCAGGGGCAGCCCGTGCCACTTGAGCACCATCAGCGTCATGTCGTCGGCGTAGTGGACGTCGCCCAGGAAATGGTTGAGGTCGCCCAGCAGGGCGGCGTGCAGGCGCGGCGCGTCCTCGTGGCGGTGTTCTTTGAGCGAAGCCAGCAGGCG
>CBDUCD010000129.1:0-7630 GCA_965365535.1 uncultured Rhodothermales bacterium
GCAGCGCGTCCGTACAGGCCCAGGTTGTTGTAGGCGTAGCCGATGGCCGAATGGACGCCCGCCGCCACGAGGGGCGCGTCGGCCAGGTCGCGGTCCACGTGGGCCGCCGCCGTGTCGAGGGCGGCGCGGACGGGCGTGTCCGGCCCGCTCCACACGGGGTCGGCGGCGTAGAGCGTCGTCTGGAGAAACGAGAGCGTCGCGCGGGCCTTTTGCGCCTCGGCGCGGGCAATGGCTGCCTGCCAGAGCGCCACGCCGGCCCCGCCCACGAGGGCCAGCACAGCCAGGGCAGCCGCGCCCACGCCGGCGCGATGCCGCCGCGCGAAGCGCCGCGCCCGGTAGCCCACGCGGTCGGGGCGGGCCTGCACGGGCTCGTGGGCGAGGTGCCGCCGCAGGTCGCCAGCGAGGGCACCGGCGCTGGGGTAGCGCCGCGCCGGGCTTTTCTGGAGCGCCGTCAGCACAATGGCGTCCAGGTCGCCGCGCAGGTGCCGGGCCAGCCGCCCGGGCAGGGCCGACCGCTGCCCGGCACGCGCCGCCCCGTCCGCCCCGCGTCCGAACGTTGTGCTGGGGCGCGCCGCCTCGGCCTCGGTCACGGCCCGCTCCACCTCGGCTGCCGACCGCCCCTCGACGGCGTACGGGCGGACGCCGGTAAGCAGCTCGTAGAGCACGACGCCCAGCGCGTACACGTCCGTCGCCGTCGTGATGGCGTCGCCGCGCACCTGCTCGGGCGCCGCATACGCCGGCGTAAAGGGCAGCGGACCGCCCGCCGTCTGCGTGTGCACCCCGTCGCCGTCGAGCAGGCGGGCAATGCCGAAGTCGAGCAGCTTGGGCACGCCCGCCGGGGTGACGAGAATGTTGGACGGCTTGAGGTCGCGGTGGACGACGAGGTGCTGGTGGGCGTAGGCGACGGCCTCGCACACCTGGAGGAAAAGCCGGATGCGCGCCTCGACCGTCAGCGCGTGCGCGTCGCAGTAGTGGGTGATGGGCACGCCCTCCACGAGTTCCATCACGAGAAAGGGCACGCCGTCGGGGGCGCCGGGCGCGGGCGCCGTATGGCCGCCGTCGAGCAGGTGGGCGATGTGCGGGTGGTTCAGCCGCGCCAGCGTCTGCCGCTCGGCGCGGAAGCGGGCCAGCGCCTCCGCCGGCGCCGCGCCCGGGCGCAGCAGCTTGACGGCGACGCGCTGCGCGTACTGCCCGTCGTCGCGCTCGGCGAGGAAAACCGTCCCCATGCCGCCCTGCCCGAGGGGCCGCACCAGCCGGTACGCCCCGATGCGCAGCGCGGGCGCGTCGGCCAGCGCCACGCGGGCGGGGGCGAGCCGGGCGGCCAGCCCTTCGAGGGCGTGCTCGGCCTGCTTTTCGACCGCCAGCAGCGCCTCCACCTCGGCCCGCAGCGCCGGGTCGCCGGCGCAGGCGCTGTCGAGAAAAGCCGTCCGCGCCGCGCCCGTCCGCTCGGCGGCACCGGCGTAAACCGCTTTGAGGCGCAGCCATTGGGGCGAAAGGGAGGGCATGGCGAGAGAAAGGGCGGCAAAAGGCTCCGGGGCAGCGGGCACGCGGGGGTGGCTACGGCTCGGCCCCCATGGCGCGGTAGAGCCACGAGCGCGCCAGCGTCCACTCGCGGCGCACGGCCGAGGGGGGCAGGTCGAGCACTTCGCCGATCTCCTCGGCCGTCAGGCCGCCGAAAAAGCGGTACTCGACGATCTGGCTCATCCGCGCGTCCACCGCCGCGAGCTGCTGCAACGCCTCGTCGAGCGCGAGCAGGTCGGCGGCACGTTCTTCGGCCACGGCCAGGGCATCGTCGAGCGGGAGGGGCAGGGCGCCGCCGCCGCGCCGCTGCCGGTTGCGGGCGCGCGCGTGGTCTATGAGGATGCGGCGCATGGCCCGGCTGGCGACGGCGTAGAAGTACGTCCGGCTCCGGAACGTCGTGCGGTCGAGCTGGATGAGGCGGAGGTAGGCTTCGTGGACGAGGGCCGTCGTGCCCAGCGTGTCGGCGCGGCGCTCGTCGCGCAGGTGGTGGTGCGCCAGCGCCCGCAGCTCGTCGTACACGAGCGGCAGCAGCTTTTCCCGCGCGCCGGCGTCGCCCTCGCTCCACTGCTCCAGCAGCCGCGTCACCTCGGAGGCGGGGGTGTCCATGCTTTTTGTGAAGATGGGGTTAAGTGCGCGGCGCAAGGCGCAAGATATCCCCGAAACGTCGCCCTGATCAATGAGCCTTCTTTCCCAACCCCGCCCGTCCCATGCGCGCCCTCTGCCTGCTGCTGCTCGCCGTTCCCCTCACCCTGCACGCCGCCGACCGCACCTGGGACGGCGGCGGCGACGGCGCCTCGTGGTCGGACGCCGCCAACTGGAGCGACGACGCGTTGCCCGGCCCCGCCGACCGCGCCCTGATTGGCGGCAGCGCGGCGGTGCGCATCACGCAGGGCGTGTCCATCATGCGCCTGGAGCTTTCGGGCACGGCCACGCTCACGCTCGAAAGCACCCTCAACCTGGGCGCGGGCGGCGGCGGGGTCGGGGCAGGCGCCACGCTCGCCTTTGCGGGCAGCAGCATCTACCTCACCACCGACGGGCCGCTCGTCGTGGAGGGGCGTCTGGAATGGGGATCGTACGGCCAGGTGGTTTCGAATGGCGGCACCGGCACCCTCGTCGTCGCCCCCGGCGGCCGCGTCCGGCTGTTCGCGGGCGCCGACAAGCGCGTCGGGGTTGACGTGCGCAACGAGGGCACGCTGCGCTGGGAGGACGGCCCGTTTTACCTGCTCGGACGGACGCTCGATAACGCGGGCCTTTTCGAGATCGCCCTCGCCGCCGACCAGAACTTCTCGCTCTACGCGGGCGACCCGGCGGTGCGCAACACGGGCACGGTGCGCAAAAGCGGCGCCGCCACGGCCACCTTTTACGGAAAGCTGCAAAGCGTGGGCGGGAGGGTGGACGTGGAGGCGGGCGCACTTGCCCTCGAAGCCGGCTCGCGCTGGGAAAACGCGACCGTCGCCGTGGCTGCGGGCGCCACCCTGCGGCTGGGCCGCTCGACCCTCCAGGAGCCGCACCTGTTCGCCGGGACGACGGCGGGGGCGCCGGCGGGCACCTTTGTCGTGGACGGCAACTACGCCTACCTCGCCGCCGACACGACGGGCGGCACCCTCGACGTGGGCGGCACGGGCGTGCAGATTGGCTACGCCCAACTGGGCACCGAGGGCGCCACGCCGCCGCGCCCCGCGCCCACCAACAGGGGGCTGATGCGCTTCGTCGGCGCCGAAAAGCAGATCCGCGGCGCCTTCGTCAACAGCGGAACGGTGCGGTGGGAGGCGGGGCGCATCGTGTTCGGGCGCGGCTACCCGTTCACCAACGCGGGCCTGTTCGAGATTGCCCTCGCCGCCGAAACGGAGTTCGCGGGCAGCGGCGAGGCCGGCCCCTTCGTCAACACGGGCACGATCCGGCAGACGGCGGCGGTAAAGGCGACGTTCACCAGCGTCGAGCTGCGCACGGTGGAGGGTGTGGTGGACGTGCAGGCAGGCGCGCTCGTCCACAACGGCGCCGCCACGCGGTGGGACGACGCGACCGTTGCCGTGGCTAGGGGCGCCCTGCTCCACCTCGCCGCCAGCGGGCGCTTCAACGAGGTCGCCGGGACGCTGCGCGGCGACATCGGCGGCACGTTTCTCGTCTCCGGCATAGGGGGCTACACCACGACGCTCGTGGCCGACACGGTGCGCGGCGGCACCCTCGACCTGCGGGGCGCGGGCCTCCAGGTTGGCGACGCGCACGTGGGCACGCTGGCGAATCCGGGCCGCCGCCCCGCCCCACGCAACACCGGCTTCGTCACGTTTGTCGAAGCCTACGACCTCGCCCTCGAAGCGCCTTTCACGAACGCGGGCTACGCGCTGTGGACGGGCGGCACGCTGCGCGTCCGGGCGGGGCAGACGTTCACGAACGCGGGCCTTTTCGAGATGCGGCTGGCCCGCAACGCGACGATGGAAGGCCGCGACGGCACCTTTGTCAACGACGGACGGATCGTCAAAAACGGCGTGGGCACGGCCACGCTCGAACCGTTTCTGCGCCTGCCGCCCGGCGCCACGCTCGACGTGCGCGAGGGCATGGTGGACCAGCGCAACCGCTCCTACACCCGGCGCCCGACCTTCACCATTGCCGAGGGCGCGACGTTCCGCTACGGCGGCGGCGCGGCGGGCGACCTGCACGTCATCGCCGACACGCTGCGCCTGAGCCCGGCGGGCCACTTCGGGGCCGAAGGCACCGTCGTGGGCGACTCGGTGCTGCCTGCCGTGCTCCAGGTCGGGGGCACGGGCTTCGGGCTGTGGGGCCGCTTTCCCATCCGGCTCGACGGGGTGCGGCTGCGCAACCTGGGCCTCATCGCCATCAACGCCGGGCGCGTCGAACTCGACCAGGACGCCGTCAACCACGGGACGGTGCGCTGGGAGGGTGGCAACCAGCTTTTCACCACGTCCTTTACGAACCTGGGCACGTTCGAGGTGACGGGCACGGCCTCGCCGTGGGCGTACAACGGCTTTTTCGGCACGTCATTCACCAACGAGGGCGTGTTCCGGCAGCTGGCGCCCGGCCTGCCCTACGCCACGCATTTCCAGAACTTCGGGCAGCTCGAAATCGCCTCCACGTTCAGCGTCGGCGGCAACTATCCGGGCAGCTTCAGCAACGCCGAGGCGGGCGAGGTGACGGGCACGGGCACCCTCGACCTGACGCTTGCCGGCACGGTTGTCAACGCGGGCCGCATGGCGCCCGGACCGGGGCCGCACGGCGCGGGCGTGGGCACGCTCACCATCGCGGCGCGCGGCCCCATACCGCTGGCGCGGCTGGACGTGGACCTGTTGGGCGCCGACTCGCTGGGCTACGACCAGCTCGTGCTGACGGGCGGCGGGCGCTTCGAGCTGGGCGGAGCGCTCGTCGTCCGGCCCCGCTCGGGCGTGCAGGTGGGCGATGCGTTCGGCGTGATTCGCGGCGCCGTCGCGGGCGCGTTTGGCCAGATCACGAGCACGCGGCCCGCCCTCGGCTTCGTGGCGGCGGCGTCGCCGGCGGGCCTGCGCCTCACGGCGACGGAGGGGCAGGCGGGCAGCACGTTTGCCGTGCTGCCCGACGTGCTCGTCTCGGGCGGGCCGCGCGAGGTGACGCTGACGGGCAACACGTTCCCCGCCGGGGCTGCCGTCCGCCTCGAATGCCGCGCGTGCCTCGACCCCGGCGGGCACGGCACCGTTGCCGGCGAAATAGTGGCGCAGGCAGAGGGCGAACTGCGCGCCCATTTCGACCTGGCCCAGGACGCCATCTACGGCGATTACGACGTCGTCGTGGTGCCGCCGGGGGGCGCGGCGCTGCGCGGCGCCGTCACCATCGTGCCCGTGTACGCGATGCCGCTTTTCGAGCCAACGGGCACGCAGCGCGTCCCCGTCGTGCCCGAGACTTCGATGGACGGCGTGCGCTGGAGCGAGTGGCGCCTTTTCAACGTCTCCAACAACCCCGAGCCCACGTTTTACGTGCTGCGCGTGGTGCCGCCTGCCAGCCGCAACGTCCGCGTGCGCCTCAACACCAGGGTGCACGGCGAAGGCAGCGACGTGTGGCGCCGCGACACGGCCCGCAACCCGGACGAGCTGTTTCTCTTGACCCAGGTCAACCCCGGCGACGCCGCGCTCGTGGCCCTCGGGCTGGGCATCAGCCCCGAAAACGTGGACTTCGACGCGATTGCCCTGGCCAAGTCGGAGGGGGCGGAGGCGCCGCCGGGCAGCGCCGATACGGGCGAGGCGTTTCCCGAATCCGCCGGCGCGGCGGGCTGCGCGCCCAACGCGACGCTGGCCGCCCTTCCGGCCCGGCAGGAAGGCAAAGACGCGTGGGGCGCGGCCCAGGAGTTTCTCGTCGAGCAGGCGCAGGGCATGGCCAGAAGCAAGATCGAGGACGCCGTCAAGGAAATCCTGCTCGAAGGCGTCTGCGAAAAGTTCTCCCGCTACCTGTTCCAGACCTACCCCGACGACTGGAACGTGCAGATGAACCGGGCCATGGACGACGTTTTCAACGCCATGCCGCGCAACGCCACGCAGCAGCCCAACTGGATTCTCCAGGAGGCCGCCCGGCGCCTTTTCCCCGAGCTGGAGAAGTTCAAGGAGGCCGCCGACTGCGGCGACAAGTTCGGGCGGGCGTTCATGGACCGCGTCCGCATCAAGGAAAAAGGCATCGTGGACGTGTACCGGCAGGCGCGCCGCTCGGGCAACCAGAACCTCGAAGACGCCTACAACGAGTGGGCCGCCGCCCGGGCCTTCAACGAAGGCAAGGTGCTGGCCGGCTACAACGGCTTCTCGTCCATCCACCTGACGATGCGCATGGAGCGCGGCGACGTGGTGACCACGCAGCCGCCCTGCACGCCTCTGCCGCCCATCGAGAACCGGCCCCAGCCCCGCATCGGCGGCGCCTACGACCCCAACGACAAGACGACCGACAGCGAGTTCGCGTGCAGGCGCGGCACCGTGCTCGTGGATGGCGTGGCCACCGAGCGGTGCGTGCGCTACGCCATTCCCCTCGCGCGGGCGGGCGAGGCGCTTTCGTACACCGTCCACTTCGAGAACAAGGCGCAGGCGACGGGCGAGGCCGAAACCGTCACCATCCGCGACACGCTCGACGCCGCCTTCGACCCGGCGAGCCTCGTCGTGACCGGCTCGTCGTCCGACTCGACGCTGGCGGTGACGACGAGTGGGCAGGTGGTGACGTTCACCTTTGCGGGCATCAACCTGCCGCCCAACCGGGTGCCGCCCGAGGGCGAGGGCTACGTGAGCTACACCGTGCGGCCCGCCGCGCCCCTCCCGGGCGGGACGACGGTGCGCAACCGCGCCTCCATCGTGTTCGACTTCAACCCGCCCATCGCTACGCCCGAGGTCGTCCACGTCGTCCGGCAGGTGGCCGATCCGGCGGTAAGCGTGGTGGCGCGCGACTCGGCGGCAGTTGACCGCCCGTACACGTCACGGTGGACGGTGCGCAACGCCGGGCCGGACGCCGCGCCGGGCACGCGCCTGACGTTTACGCTGCCCGCCGGCGTCGCGCTGGTTGGGGCGTCGTCCTCGGCAGGAAGCTGCGCGGGCACGCCCCTTGTCTGCCCCTTCGGCACCCTCGCACCCGGCGCCGTGGGCACCGTCGAGCTGGTGGTGACCCCCGCCGCGCCGGGCACGCTCGACATCCTGGCCCAGGCCGAAACCGACGTGGAACTGGCCTACCCCGTCAACAGCCGCGTGCGCCTGCGGGCTGCCGTGGCCGTCGGCGTCGGCGCCGAGCCGGGCGGCGGGCTGCCGGCGGCCCTCGTGCTGTCGCCCAACAGGCCCAACCCGTTTGGCGCCACCACCCGGATTCGCTTTGGCCTGCCGCGCCCCGGCCCCGTGCGCCTGGCCCTCTACGACGTGCTGGGCCGCGAGGTATTGCGCGTGCTCGACGACGAGCGCGCCGCCGGGTGGCACGAGGTAACCGTGGACGCGGGCGCCCTTGCCGCCGGGGTGTACGTGTACCGCCTGGAAACAGGCCAGGCCGTGAAGACGCGCACCCTGGTGGTGCTGCGCTGACCGCCGGGCCACGCAGGCCGCGACCCACGAAAAAAGCCCGGAGTCTCAGGCGAGATTCCGGGCTTCGTGGAGCGTAGGAGAGTCGA
>CBDUCD010000130.1:0-7605 GCA_965365535.1 uncultured Rhodothermales bacterium
GTGGCAGGCCAAACCCCCATTCGGGCTATTCATCCACCACCACGGGAATGGCGGGGATTTCGAGATCGCGGACGGCGGCGTTGTAGGCCGCCACGTCGCCCGTGAGCACCTGCCGCAGCCGCTCGAGCTGGGCATCTATGAGGGCCGTGATTTCCTGCCGCACCCTTTCGGCCTGCTCCGTCGGCGGGTAGTCGCCTGTCGAGACGCTGCCGACGAGGGCGCTCAGCCGGTTGTTGAGGCGGATGGGGTAGTTGAGCGGGTCCTGGCCGCTGCGGTTCTGCGTCTGGTACAGCGCCTCCTCGATGCCGGTTAGCTCGCGCTGGATGCGCTGGCCCAGCGCCCGCGCCGAATCCGCCGGGGCACCCTCGCCCAGCCGCCCGTTGTACGTTTTGACGGCGTCGCGCACGCGCCGGATCTGCACGATGGCGCGGTGGGTCTCGCTGAGTTTGTCGCGCACGCCTGTCAAGAAGGCGAACTGCGCGGCGTAGTCGGCAGGGGTGGCCTGCGAGCGCGGGTCGGGCGCGATCTCGAAGGGCACCGCCACCGAATCACTGCCCACCTTCAGCGTCGCCGTATAGCGGCCCGGCAGGGCGCGCGGCCCGCCCAGCCCGCCGCCCCACAGCACGAGGCCGGGAAACTTGTCGGCGCCGGCGTAGCGCAAATCCCACGTGAACTGCTGCATCCCCTCGCCCACGGGCAGGGGCGTGTCGGTGCGGGGCGTGAAACGGGCGATTTCGTCGCCGTCGGCGCCCGCGATGCGGAGCTGGATGCTGCTGCTGTCGGGCGTCTGTTTCAGCCAGTAGCGGAAAACGGCGCCGCCGGGCGCGTTCTGGCCCTCGGTGCGCGACGGGGGCCGCTGCCCGCCGCCCATGCGCAGCGTCGGGCGGGGCGCGAACAGGTGGAACGGGCCGGCGAACAGGCGGTCGTCGTAGCGGCGCAGCGGCCCCAGGTCGTCGAGCACCCAGAACGAGCGGCCCTGCGTGGCCACGACGAGGTCGCCGTCGCGGATGGCGAGGTCGGTGATGGGCACGATGGGCAGGTTCAGCATGAAACGCTGCCACCGGGCGCCATCGTCGAGCGAGACGTACAGCCCACCCTCCGTTCCGGCGAACAGCAATCCCTGCCGCACGGGGTCGGCACGGACGACGCGGGTGAAGTGGTCGTCGGGCAGCCCTTTGTTGAGGGCCCGCCACGTTTTGCCCCAGTCGGCGGTGTGGAACAGGTACGGGCGGAAGTCGCCGGCTTTGTAGCGCGTGGCGGCCACGTACACGCCGCCAGGATGGAAGGGGTCGGCTTCGAGGCTGTTGACCTGGGCAAAGGCGGGCATCGCGGGCGGCGTCACGTCTGTCCACGTCTTGCCGTCGTCGCGGGTGAGATAGACCAGCCCGTCGTCGGAGCCCGTCCAGATGGTGCCGGGCTCAGAGCCCTCGGCGAGGGTGAAAATCGTGGCGTAGTACTCGACCGACGTGTTGTCTTTCGTGATGGGGCCGCCGCTCGACCCCAGCGTGCTCGTGTCGGCGCGCGTGAGGTCGGGCGAGAGGGCCGTCCAGCGCTGGCCTTCGTCTGTCGTCGCGAAAAGGACGTTGCCGGCGGCGTAGAGCCGGTTGGGGTCGTGGCGCGAGAACAGGATGGGAAAGCTCCACTGGAAGCGGTACTTGAGGTCGCGGGCGGCGTGGCCCATGGGGTTGTCGGGCCACACGTTGATGTCGCGCTCGCTGCCGGTGCGGTGGTCGAGGCGAGTGAGGTATCCGCCGTACGAGCCGCCATAGACGATTTCGGGGTCTTTGGGGTCGGGCGCGATCCAGCCGCTTTCGCCGCCCGCCGTCGGCTCCCAGTCGCGCTCGCCAATCGAGCCGCCATCCGTGCGGCTGAGGATGCGGACGGTCGAGTTGTCCTGCTGGGCGCCGTAAATGCGGTAGGGCACGTGGTTGTCCGTCGTGACGCGGTAAAACTGGGCCGTGGGCTGGTTGTGGTACGTGCTCCAGTTCTGGCCGCCGTCGTACGTCGTCTGCGCGCCGCCGTCGTCGCCGATGATCATGCGGTCGGGGTCTTCGGGGGCGATCCAGAGGTCGTGGTGGTCGCCGTGGGGCGTATCTATGGACGAGAAGGTGCGTCCGCCGTCCTTCGACTTCCAGAAGTCCACGTTGAGCACGTACACCACCTCGGCGTCGCGCGGGTCGGCGTAGATGCGGGTGTAGTACCAGGCGCGCTGCCGCAGATTGCGGTCGCTGTTGAGCTTGCGCCACGTCTCGCCGCCGTCGTCGGAGCGGAAGACGCCGCCGTCCGTCGCCTCGACAATGGCCCACACGCGGTCGGGGTTGGCGGGCGAAACGGCGACGCCGATGATGCCGAGGAGGCCGCGGGGCAGCCCCGCCGCCTCTTTCGTGAGTTCGCGCCACGTGTCGCCGCCATCGGTGCTTTTCCACAGCGCCGACCCCTCGCCGCCCGACGACAGGCTGTAGGGCGTGCGCCGGACGCGCCACGTGGCGGCGTAAAGCGTGCGCGGATTCGTGGGGTCGAACGTCAGGTCCACGGCGCCCGCGTCGGCGTTGGCGAAAAGGACGCGCTGCCACGTCTGCCCGCCATCGCGGGATCGGTACACGCCGCGCGCCTCGGAAGGCTGGTAGAGGTCGCCCAGCACGGCGGCGTACACCACGTCGGGGTTGCGCGGGTGGACGCGCACGCGCGGGATGTGGCGGCTGTCGGCCAGCCCCACGCTGCGCCACGAGCGGCCCGCGTCCTCGCTTTTCCACATGCCGGAGCCGTGCGACACGTTGCCGCGCACCGTGACCTCGCCGCCGCCGACGTAAATGACGTTGGGATCGGAAGGGCTGACCTCGACGGCGCCGATGGAGCCGCCGAAAAAGCCGTCCGAGATGTTGGCCCACGTGCTGCCGCCATCGCGGGTGCGCCAGACGCCGCCGCCCGTGGCGCCAAAGTAGAACGTGGTGGGCTGGCCCGGAACGCCCGTCACCGCCGCCGAGCGCCCGCCCCGAAACGGGCCGATCTCGCGGAAGGCCATGCCGTCCGACAGGCGCGCGTCGAGCGGGGAAGGCTGCGCGGCCACCCAGCCGGGCGCGGTGAAAACGAGCAGCAGAAAGGCGAGGGGTCTGAACATGGGCGGTGCCGGGCGGTTGGTCGGGGCAAGTTGCACCACGTCCCCCCCTCAACGCAAGCCACCCGCGCCATGAACCTCATGCAACTCCGCATCGTCATCGTGGTCACGGTGCTCGGCTTTATCGCCCTCGCCGCCGCGCTGCTCTTGCCCGTGTACCGGTTTCTGGTGCGCGAGGAGCAGAAAGGCGAGGCGTGGAACGAGGCGCTGCGCCGGCAGCCTCCCCCGAACGCGCCGCCCGCGGACGCGCCGCCGTCGCCCGCCCCGCGTGCTGCCGAGCCCGACCGCGAAGCGTAGCGTCAGCCCAGCACGACGAGGGGCCGAAGCTGGGCCAGGGTTTTCTCGCCGATGCCTTTCACGTTGCCCAGCTCTTCGATGCTGCGGAAGCCGCCGCGCGCGGCGCGGTATTCGAGAATGCGCTGCGCCATTTTAGGCCCCACGCGCGGCAGCAGTTCGAGCTGTGCCGCCGTGGCCGTGTTGAGGGGAACGGGCCCCTGGAGCCGGAGCGCGTCGGACTTGCTGGCCTGCGCGGCGGGCTGCTGCGGCGCGGTTGCCACCGCAATGCTGCCCTTTTCCGCAGCAGGCGCCGCCTCCAACTCCGCCGCCGACGCCCGCTCGAAGGCCTGGCTGTAATGGATGGTCTGGGGCGAGAGCGTGGCGGGCGGCTGCGGCAGGAGGGGCACGCACAGGCCGAGGGCCACGAGCGCGGTCAGCGTCAGCAGGGCGGCGGCTTCGGCGCGGGCAAGGGCGAAACGGTCGCGGAGGCGGTGGGGGGATAGCAGGTGCATGGCGGCGGTGGGGTTGGCGCCCCGTCAGACCCCCGCGAGGGCGCCGCGTAACCCCGGAGCCGGCAGCCCGCTGGCGGGTTCGCCGGGGCCAGAGCCTGCCCGCCATCCATGATCGTCCGCACCGAAGCCGTCGTGCTGCGCACCCTGCGCTACGGCGAAACGAGCCTCATCGTCACGCTTTTCACCCGCCAGCAGGGCAAGGTGAGCGTGCTGGCGCGCGGCGCGCGGGCCGCCAAAAGCCGCTTTGGCGCCGCCCTCCAGCCCCTGTCCCTCATCCAGGTGCTCTACTCGACGCGCACGACGCGCACGCTCCAGACGCTGCGCGAGGCGTCGTTCGAGCGGCGCTTCCGCCACCTCCACGACAGCCTCAACCGCATCACGGCGGGCCTGCGCGTCGTCGAGCTCGTGCAGGCCCTCATGCAGGACGAGGAGGCCAACTCCGCCGTGTTCCACCTCGTCGCCCAGACGCTCCAGGCCCTCGATGGCACGGCGGGGCGGCCCGAGCTGGCCCTCTTCTTTTTCGAGGCGCGCCTGGCCGGCCTGCTGGGCTTTGCGCCCCAGTTCAGCCGCGAGGCCGTCGAGGCGCTGACGGATGCCGGGGGCATCTTCCGCTTCGAGGGCGGCACCATCGAACCCGTCGAAGGGGGCGCCACGGGGCGGCGGCTGAGCCGGACGGTGCTGCGCGCCTTTGCCATCGTGGCGCGGGCCGAGATGAAAACGGTGCTGCGTATGCAGGTGGACGACGCCGACGCCGAAACCCTCGGGCGACTCATCGAGGACTACCTCCAGTTCCACACCGAGGACGCCTACCCGACGCGCGCCCGGCAGGTGCGTGCCCGCCTGCTGCGCGACGTGTCGGCCTCCGAAAGGGGTGGCGAAAATGCGCCCCGGTAGTGCTTGACACCGGGCGACGGGCGGCGTATCCTCTATGTCATCCATATATGCGCACAGCGCCATGAGCCGCCGCTCCCTGACCCAGAAGCAGTACGAGTTTCTCCACTACCTGCGCGACTACCTCGGCCGCAACGCGGGCGTGTGGCCCACCTACCGCGAAATCGTCGAGCACTTCGACTACCGCTCGCCCAACAGCGTCACGCAGAACCTGCAGGCCCTCGTCAAAAAAGGCTACCTGCGCCGCGCCTCGGACAACACGTACACCATTGCCGGCCACGCCCCGGGGCAGGCGGGCATCCCCATCTACGGCACCATCACGGCGGGTGGCCTCCAGGAGGCCGTCGAGGACAACCAGGGCAGCATCACGCTCGACATGATCTTCCCGAATCTGGCGCGCATTTTCGCGCTCCGCGTGGCGGGCCGCTCGATGCAGGGCGCCGACATCCACGACGGCGACTACGTGCTGCTCGTGGACGACGACATCCCCGAGGGCGGCATCGGGGCGGTGCTCTACAACGGCGAAACGTCGCTCAAACGCATCTACAGCGACGGACGGGGGCTGCGCCTCGAACCCTGCAACGAGGAATACAGCACCATCCACATCAGCCCCGACATTTTCGAGGAGGTGCGCATTCTGGGGCGCTACGTGGGCCACGTCAACCAGTCGGGCATCCACCGCCGCCACGCCGCCTGAACGCGCGGAGCCGGGAAGCGTCGAGGGCGTTGGCGCCTGTCTTTCAGCTTCCCCTTTTTATGAAAACCCCCTCGTGGCGCCGCGGCCTCGAAAAGCGCGGCGGCTTCTGGCGCAACGCCCGCTGGTACGACCTCCACCTCGAACGCCGGCTGCCCCTCGCCTTTCCGATGCTCGAGGAACTCGTCTCTGCCCTGCCCCCGCTCGACGCGGGCGCGCAGGTGTGCGAGCTGGCCTGCGGCACGGGCAACGCCACCTACACGCTGCTGACGGCGTATCCCGACGTGCGCCTCACCCTCATTGACGAGGACGCCGACATGCTGGCCGTGGCGCGCGAGAAGATAGACGAGTTCGAGCCCGACGCCCAGCTTGTCCACGCCCCCATCCCGCGCGGCGGCGACCGCCTGCCCGGCGGCCCCTACGACGCCGTCATCGCCGCCCTCGCCCTCGAACGACTCGTCGGCGCCGAGGCCGAGGCCGCCGAGGCCGAGACGCGCTGCGAACTCCTCTACCGCAGCGCCTTCGAGGCGCTCACGCCCGGCGGCCACCTCATCGTGGGCGACCAGGTGACGGCCCTCGGCCTCTACCGCCAGCTCAAAGCCGTCGAGCGCGCCGGCTTTACCGACGTGGACTGCGCGTGGCGCCAGGAAGATTTCTTCATCATCGGCGGGCGCGTGCCCGAATAAGCGGCGCCCGCAGCCTGCGCTGCCGCGCACGGGAGGGCAGCAGCGAAAAAGGCTACAGGAATTCTATGTGGCCCTGCATCTCTGCTGCTTCGAGCACCTGGTAGATGAGCACGAGTCCCCGGACGATGGTGCCGACAGGCGTGCCCTGCGGAGCATAGACGAGGCCGGCGTGCGGTGCGCCTGCGGCGGCGAGGTGCAGAAAGTCGTCGTCCTGGGTAAACAGCACCCGGTTTTCCTGAAGCGCAAAGGCGAGGTGTTCGGCGTCTTTTGCGCCGAGCTTTGTCGCCTCCACGACCGTCAGCACGTCAATGCCCCCGCTGCCGAAGTCCCCGCGCGACGGCCCGGGCGACGTGCTCGTCCAGGTAAAAGCGGATGCTGCCCACGAGCCTGCTTTACCCGCCCGCCTGCGGGCGCTGCTTTGCCGCAAGGGCAGAGGGCGTTTGCTGGCGCAGCGTCTGCGTGAAAGCAGCACGCGCCTCGGCCTGCTGGTCAATGGCCTCGCGGTGGTCGTGGTAGTAGGCCAGCGCCGCGTGCACGTCGGCCAGCGTGAGGTCGTACTGGCAGGCGATCTCGTCCGGGCGCAGGCCCAGCTTTTCGTGCCAGAAGGCCACCTGCTCGACGGTGATGCGATGCCCCACGATGCGCGGTTTGCCGGCGCAGATGCCGGGCGTGGCTTCGATGTGCTGGTCGATGACAGAAAGGGTCATGCGGCGCCGGGTGCTGATCGTTTCAGGACGTAACCTCGCCTGCCCCGGCGGTTCCATTTCAGAAAGCATCCGCCAGGCGCGCCGGCTTTACCGACGTGGACTGCGCGGGGCGCCAGGAAGATTTCTTCACTATCGGCGGGCGGGTGCCTGAATAAGCGGCACGGCTTGTGACGGGGGCTTTTCCGCCGGCCCGCATTGGCGTTCGGCGCGCCGCAGCTATCTTTTGCGGCAGAACTGCTTTCGCTTTTTTTCCAGCCATGCCTTTCCTCTCCACGCGCGCCCGGCAGGCGGCCTGCGCCTTCGTCGCCTTTGCCGGACTGCTCGGCGCCCCCGCGCTCCGCGCGCAGAAGATTTCCTCGACGCCCCTCACCGTCACCTCGTCCACCCTCCGCGACGGCGACATCGTGGCGACGAGCGCCGACACGGCGGCCTTCGAGTTCACCTTCAGCCGCGACCTGCCTTTCAGCAACCGCTACGACTTCGGGTTTCACTTTGAGCCTCGCCAGCGCACGCTGCGGGTTCGCTCGTTTTTCGGCGGCGGCAAAACCGTGCGCTACACCATCCGCCACCAGATGGTGGGCGATTACGTGGCCTACGCCTTTGGCGTGCTCACGTGCGACAACAACCGGGGCACGGGCTGCTTCAACCCGCCCACCAACACGTTTTATCTGCAAACCCGCCCCTACGTCGTCAACTACACGACGGCGGCCACGCACGGCACGCG
>CBDUCD010000131.1:0-7596 GCA_965365535.1 uncultured Rhodothermales bacterium
ACGCCCAGGCCGTGCCGCCGGTTGTAGCGCCGCGCCGCCGCGCGGGCCGTGGCAATGTCGTAGGCGCTGGCACCTATCCACGCGCCTGCCGCCACCGCAATGGCCCGGTCCACGGCTGCCTGCGAGTCCGACGGAGCGTCGAAGCCCGAAAGCGCCGCCGCGACGACCAGCAGAATGCCCGCCGCGCGGATGCCGCTCGTGACGAACACCTGCGGCAGGTTGTCCGCGTAGATGTGCCCCGCAGCCGGCCCGACGACAAACGCCACCACGTTGACGCCCGGAATCAGGATGGCCGCCGTGCCGCCAATCGAGTACAGCAGGGCCTTCCGGGGGTCCTTCGCCCCTTCTGCAACGGGAAAGGCCCCTGCCCCATTTCCGACCGCTACGGCTTCGGCAGCAACGCAGTGCGCCGGCTCCCGCAGCACGACCGATGCCTGCGGGCACGCCGCCACGGGCTGAGCCATCAGCGCCGGGCCGGCAGGCGTCTGCACGGGCGTCAGCAGCAGCAGGAGGGCTACGGTAGTCATGGGTTTCAGGAAAAGAACGGGGTGGAGAAAGCCGGAGGCCGCCCCCAGCACGGCGCGAATCTACACTCATTTTGCGCGGGCGTACAGGCCCGTGCCGCACAGCGCGCCCGCAGTTCTGGGGGCTGCACATGCCGCAATTGCAGGTTTCTTCGCTTGGACGGACAGGGGCCGGCGTTCATTTTTTGGACTACACCAAACGGCACCTCCTGCATGGCCAGCCTTACCACGCCCCGCACCGTAATCAAAACGCCGCTCGCGCCTGCCGCCATCGGCCCCTACAACCAGGCCATCCTTGCCGGCGACGCCCTCTACTGCTCGGGGCAGATTCCCATAGATCCCAAAACGGGCAGCCTCATCTCGGGCACCATCGAGCAGGAAACCGAGCGCGTGCTCGAAAACCTGGGCGCCGTGCTGCGCGCCGCCGGCATGGACTACGTCAACGTCGTCTCGTGCACCGTGTACCTGCGCGACATGAACGACTACGGGCAGGTCAACGAAATCTACGGGCGCTATTTCAACGAGATGCCGCCCGCCCGCGAGGCCGTCATGGTGGCGGGCCTGCCGCGCGACGTGCGCATCGAAATCTCGTGCGTGGCCTACCGGTAGAGGGGCGTGGTGCGTGGTGCGTGTTGCGTATTGCGTATTGCGTGAAAGCAGACGGCGGGATCGACCGTTATGCGCATCGCCAACCGCCAACCGCCAACCCTGCTACAGCCCTTCGACCTCGACGGCGAGCGTGAGCGTCACCTTGAACTCGACGAGGCCCGTCACGGCTTTGGCGGGCACGAGGGTTAGCTGGGCGCCAAACGTCTCGCGCTTGAGAATCGCCGCCACGTCGGTGCCCGTGGTCTGGAGGGCCTGGGTGTTGCCCGTGCCCAAACTCGCCGCCGACGCCACGGGCTGCGCCGCGCCGCTGGCGACGCCCACCTGCACCTGTTGCAGCAGGCTGCCCAGCGATTCGCCCGGCGGCAGCACCCGCGCCAGGCGCGCCGCCTTGACGCGCGCCGCCACGATCTCGTCGCGGCTGAAGCCGTCGAGCTGGCCCTGAAGCGTGGCCGTAGCCACCGACGTGAGGGTCTTGGACTGCCCGGCGGCAAGCTGGCTGCCATCCACCCGGAAGACGAACTCTACGTCGCGGTCGGAGAGAAAAACGCTGTTGTCGCCTGCCGTGTCGCACGCGCCGAGCGTGACGAGGGCGGCCAGGGCGAGGGGGGCGTAGAGGCGGCGCATGGCTTTAGACGACGAGGACGCTGTGGATGGGGATGCCGGTGGGCAGCGCCTGCCGGCCTTTCAGAAACGCCAGTTCGATGAGAAACGAGAAGCCGACGGCGTGGGCACCCGCCTGCTCCACAATCGCCGCCGCCGCCGCCGCCGTGCCGCCCGTGGCAATCACGTCGTCGTGGATGAGGACGCGCGCGGCGGGGCCGAAGGCGTCCTGGTGGGCCTCGATCTCGTCCACGCCGTATTCGAGGGCGTAGGTGGCGCGGAACACGTCGTGGGGCAGCTTGCCTTTTTTGCGCACGGGCACGAAGCCCGCGCCCAGCATCTGCGCCAGCAGCCCGCCCAGCATAAAGCCGCGCGCCTCGATGCCCGCCACGTGCGTGATGCCCATGCCCCGAAACGGCGCAATGCTCCGCTCGGCGGCCTCGATGAGCAGGGCGGGGTCGGCCAGGATGGGCGTGATGTCTTTGAACTGGATGCCGGGCTTGGGAAAGTCCGGCACGGTGCGAAGCGCCGCCGCGAGGGCGTCTGCGGTCATGGGCAAAAGGGGCGTCAGCGGAACGAGGACGACGTTTCCAGGTCGTGCTCGTACTCGGTTTTGAGGTCGCGGATGGCGCGGAAGATAGCGCTGGCGAGGTAATCCTGTCCACGCGCCGAGCCGAGGAAACGCGCCTCGGCGGGGTTCGAGAGAAAGCCCAGCTCGACCAGGACGGCGGGCATCGAGGCGCCCCAGAGCACGAGAAAGCCGGCCTGCTTGACGCCCCGGCTCTGCCGGCCCACGCGCTCCTCGAACTGCTTTTCGACCAGCCCGGCCAGCCGCTCGCTTTTGCGCAGGTAGAGCGTGTTGGCGAGGGTGCGCATGATGAGGGCCTCCTCGTCGTAGTCGGCGTACGCGTCGGGGTCTTCTTCCAGGCGGACGACGGCGTTTTCGCGTTCCATCACGGCGCGGGCGGCGTCGTTTTTGTGGAGGCCGAGAAAGTACGTTTCCGTGCCCTGCGCCCGCCGCCCGCCCGCGCCCGGCGCCGAGTTGACGTGGATGGAGACGAACAGCTTGCCCCGCGCCTCGTTGGCGATGCGGCCCCGGTTGCGCAGCGTGATAAAGCGGTCGTCCTGCCGCGTGTACACGACGCGCACGCCCAGCTCTTTTTCGAGGTAGGCGCCCACCTGCCGGGCCACGGCCAGGGTGATGTCTTTTTCGCGCAGCCCGTTGCCCTGCGTGCCCGTGTCGTGGCCGCCGTGGCCGGCGTCTATGACGACCGTATCGAAGCGCCAGCGCGTGCCTGCCTCGGCAGGTGCCGAGGTGCCCACGGGCGCGGGCGCCTCGGGCGTGACGACGCGCTCGTCCACCGCCTCTTGCCCCGCGGGCCGCAGCGTGAGCAGCAGGTCGCCCGCGGCACCGTCCTGCGCGACGTCGGCGCGGGCGGGGGCGCGGAGCGCAAAGCGCAGGCGCAGGTGCCGCCCCTCGCGCAGCGTCTCGACGCCCGTCACCAGCCCCGTGGGCGCGTCGGCGCGGAAGCGCGGCGACAGCGCGGTGTTGAACAGCACCATCTCGACGCGCTCCCCTTCAACCGCCGGGACGGAGTACGCCCCGAAGCCACCCGCCCCCTGGATGCGGACGACGAGGGCGCTGCCGCCTACGGAAAACGAAACGCGCTCGAGCACGGCGCCCGGCGGCGCGGCGCCCGGCGCGAACAACAGCAGCAGCAGTAGCGCGGTGCGCATGGTTCAGAGGTCGCGGTAGAGCAGCGCCTTTTTCTCGCCCGCCGCGACGGGCACCGATAGCCGGTTTTCGGCAGGCGGCAGCGCGCAGTTGAAGCGGTCGGGGTTGTAGGCGCAGTCGGGGTTGTAGGCCCGGTTGAAGTCCACGTCGAGCGTGTCGCCCCGTCCGAGCGGCGGGTTGAGGTAGCGCCCGCCGCCGTACGTGCTTTTGCCCGTCGTGGCGTCGGTAAAAGGCAGCCACAGAATGCGGCGGCCATCGGCGGGCTGGAAAACCGTCAGGCGCTGCGGCGCGCCATCAAGCGTAAACGTCACCTGCCCGAGCCGCACGTAGGCATCGGCGCCGCCTTTGCGCAGCGTGGCGCGGATGGTGTCGGGGTGGTCGAAGCGTTCGAGGGGCAGCCGGAAGTGATAGCGCGCGTCCACGTCGTAGTAGTGGAGGCCGGTAAAGGTTTTGCGGACGCCTTTTTCGAGGATCGAGCGGTCGGGGTCGCGGAAGGCCATGTCCTTGTCGAAGCGCGCCTGGAGCACGTCCGCCTGGTAAGGCGACAGCTGGGGCTCGGACGCGCAGGCGGCGGCCCAGCAGGCGAGCAGGGGGATGAGGGCGAAAAGGCGCATGGCATCCCAACGCGGCGGTGGGGCGCCCGGATTCCGCTACCGGGCCAGCAGTTGCCGGAGGCGCAGCCCCACGATCTGGTCGCGGTGGCGTTCGCGGCGCTCGTGGGCGCGGCGGGCGGCGCGCAGCTCGGCCTCGACGAGTTCGATGTCGCGCAGCGTGTTGGCCTGCATCACGTCGAAACTCTCGTAGAGGCAGCGGCGCAGGCGTTCTTCGAGGGCGTGCCGGCGCGGGTCGCGGGGGCCGAGGGCGTTGATCTCGGCGGCAATCTGGGCGGCCGTCGCGTCGAGGGCGTACTCCTGCTGCGCCGCGTACCGGACGATGCGGGCGGCCTCGGGGTCGCTCAGCCAGTCCACGGACACGAACACGTAGCCGCCGGCGGGCAGCGCCGAAAGCTGCCGGTTGTCGAGCACCACGTCGGCGGGGGCCGTGGGCGCCCGGTCGAGCACGAAGCGCTCGCCCTCGACGCGGTAGCGCACGCCGCCCAGGTCGAAGGTCGCGTTGGAGGGGCCGACAAAGTTGAAGCGGCCTTCGACGGCGTCGAGGTTGAGCGTCGGCGGCACGTAGGCGTCGGGCTGGCGGCGCCCGTCCAGCCGCAGCCGCCCTTTTTCGAGCGTGAGCGAGACGGTGCCCTGGGCCAGCAGGGCGGGCGCGGCAAGCCATCCGCACAGCAACAGGAGGAAAACGCGCATCACCGGCAGAAACTGAGACGCCCCCTTAACGCGGGCCGTGGCGCAATCATTGCCCGCCCGCCGAGGCGGGGGTAAAGCGGCCAGGCGCGCCCGAGCCCAGCGTCAGGTCGGCGCCGGGGGCTTGCCAGAGCGTGCTGTCGAGCCGGGCGCGAAGCTGCGCCGTTTTGCGCGCGAGGGCGTCGAGGCGGGCGCGGTCGCCCTCCCACGCGAGGGCGGCGCTGGCCGGCTTCTGCTGCGCGGGCGCGCTTTCGGGCGCCGCTGCCGGCGTGATTTCGGCGACGGCTTCGGCGGCGCGGTTCGAGATGGCGGGCGCGGCAGGGGGCACTGACACGGCAGCAGCGGGCGGCGCGACGAGGGCGGCGGGCGCCCACACGAGCGGCACCACGACGGCCACGGCGAGGGTGACGGACGTGAGCAGGCCCGCAACCACGCCGGCGCGGCGCAGGCGGCGCCGGGCGACGGGCGCGCGGTCGGTGCGGACACCGGGGGCGAGGGGCGCGGGCGGCGCGGCGGCCTCGAAAATCGCCGACAGCGTGGCGGCGTCGGGGCGCACGCGCGGGCGGTGGTCCATCCAGAAGCGCGCCTCGGCCAGGGCCGCCGCGTCCGGGTCGCCGGCGGGGACGGGGCCGGGCGCCTCGCCGTAGAGGTGCAGAATGGTCTGTAGCGATGTATCCATGAAAACGGGCGCGGGGGCGGTTGGAACGGGAAAACGGGCGGCGGAAAACGGCTCAGGCGTCGCCGTACTCGGTAAGCTGGTCGCGGCCGGCCCGCGTCATCATCTTGCGCAGGTTGAGCAGGGCGTAGCGCATCCGCCCCAGCGCCGTGTTGATGGAGCAGTCCGTGAGTTCGGCGATTTCGCGGAACGTCATGTCGGTTTCGTGGCGCAGCAGCAGCACCTCGCGCTGCTCGGGTGGAAGCTGCTGGATGCAGGCGTCGAGAAAGGCGCTGCGGTCTTCGTAGTGCAGCTCCTCGTCCGCCTCGGCCAGGTCGGCGTCGGCGAGGCGATCCCAGAACGAGGTGCCCTCGTCGTCGCCCTGCGGCGTCACGTCCACCCACTTTTTGCGGCTGCGCAGGTAGTCGAGGGCGGCGTTGCGGGCAATGCGCATCGTCCACGAAAGCCAGCGGCCCTCGTGCGTGTAGGTGGCGCGCATCTTGTTCATGGCCGAGACGACGCGCAGGAAGGTCTCCTGAAACAGGTCGTTGGCCACGTCGCGGTCGCGCACCATGCCCAGCAGGTAGCCGAAGATGCGCTCCTGGTGGCGCTCGACAAGCTGGCGGAAGGCCGCCTGGTCGCCGTGTTCGAGGTAGCGGGAGACGAGGGCTTCGTCGGTTCCGGGTTGCATAAGCGGCGGGCAGGCGGGGGGTCGGGTGCCCTGGGCAACGCGGCCCCCGCCCGGGTTATTGTGGGGACGAAGATAGCGCCGGCGGCGCGGCTGGAACCGGCGCGCAAAGGCTCCGGTACGGCGGGCCACTGCAAAATCACTTCCACCGCCCGTGCCCCCCTCCTCCTCCGGCGATGCCCGCCGCCCCCGCCCCGATTTCGGCTTCGAGACGCGGATGCTGCACGCCGGCCACATCCCCGACGGCGAGACGGGCGCCCGCGCGGTGCCCATTTATCAGACCACGTCGTACGTTTTCGAGGACACCGACTACGCCGCGCAGCTTTTCGAGCTCAAGCAGTACGGCAACATCTACACGCGCCTCAACAACCCCACGACGGCGGTTTTCGAGGAGCGCATCGCCTCGCTCGAAAACGGCACGGGCGCCGTTGCCACCTCGAGCGGCATGGCGGCGCAGTACGCCGCCCTCACGACGATGCTCGAGCCGGGCGACCACATCGTGGCGTCGGCGCACCTCTATGGCGGCACGGCCACGCAGTTCGCGCACACCTTCCGCAAGCTGGGCCTGACGGTTACTTT
Organism: uncultured Rhodothermales bacterium; assembly: GCA_965365535.1. Classification (GTDB taxonomy): domain Bacteria; phylum Bacteroidota; class Rhodothermia; order Rhodothermales; family BA12; genus CBDUCD01. The sequence continues at coordinate 6,692 of CBDUCD010000131.1, forward strand.
CGTTGACCCCGACAGCATGGACGCGTGGGAAGCGGCCCTCACGCCGCGCACGCGCGTGCTTTACGGCGAAACCATCGGCAACCCGCGCGGCAGCATTCTCGACCTCGAAGCCGTCGCCGCGCTGGGGCGCAGCCGCGGCATCCCGCTCATGGTGGACAACACGTTTGCCACGCCCTACCTGTGCCGCCCGCTCGACTGGGGCGCCGAGATGGTCGTGCACTCGGCCACCAAGTTTATCGGCGGGCACGGCACCTCCATCGCCGGCGTCGTGGTGGATTCGGGGCGCTTCGACTGGTCGGCGTACGCCACCATTGCCGAGCCCTCTCCGGCCTACCACGACCTGCGTTTCTACGACACGTTCGGGCACTACGCCTTTCTCATGAAGCTGCGCGTGGAGACGCTGCGCGACGTGGGCGTGGCGCTGTCGCCCTTCAACGCCTTTCTGCTGCTCCAGGGCGTCGAGACGCTGTCGGTGCGCATGGACCGGCACGTCGAAAACGCGCGGCGCGTGGCCGAATTCCTCGAAGCGCACCCCCAGGTGGCGTGGGTGGGCTACGCCGGCCTGCCGTCGAGCCCGTGGTACGATAGGGCGCAGAAGTACCTGCCGCGAGGCGCGGGCGCCGTGTTGTCGTTCGGGCTGAAGGCGCGTCCGGGGCGGGAGCGCGCCGCCGGCAAGCGTTTCATCGAAAGCCTGGAATTGTTCTCGCACCTCGCCAATGTGGGCGACGCCCGCAGCCTCGTCATCCACCCCGCCTCGACGACGCACCAGCAGCTTTCCGAGGACGAGCTGCGCGCCGGCGGCATCGGCCCCGAACTCGTCCGCCTCTCCGTCGGCATGGAAACCACCGACGACCTGCTGTGGGACCTGGACCAGGCGCTTTCGCGGGTCGAGTGACGGGTGGCGA
>CBDUCD010000132.1:0-7573 GCA_965365535.1 uncultured Rhodothermales bacterium
CGATGAACAACCTTATGATGGAAAACGCAGAAAATGGCAGCGCGTGGCAGGGCAAACGGTGGAGAATAGCGGCCTGGGGCATCGCCGGGCTGATCCTGCTCGCCCCCCTCGTGGCGATGCAGTTCACAGAAGAAGTCAACTGGACGGCGGGAGACTTCGTTTTCGCTGCCGCCCTGCTGTTCGGCACGCTGGGCACCTACGAGCTGGCGGTCAGGAAATCGGGCAACGCCGCGTACCGCTGGGGCGTCGGATGCGCGCTCGCGGCGGTTTTCCTGCTCGTGTGGATCAACGGGGCCGTGGGCATCATCGGGGACGAGGGCAACGCCGCCAACCTGATGTACGGCGGGGTGATCGCCGTTGGCCTGGCCGGTGCCTTTGCGGCACGCTTCAAGCCCGCCGGCATGGCCCGCGCCCTCGCGGCGACGGCCGCCGCGCAGGCCCTCGTGGCGGCCATCGCGCTGGCCTACGGGCTGGGCGAGGCCACAGAAGTCGCGCTGATCAACGGGTTTTTCGTGGCGCTGTTTGGCGTGTCGGCGGCGCTGTTCTCGAAGGCATCGCGCGAGCAGCCCGGAGGCCGCCTGTAACTGCGGCGCGAGATACGCGGAAAGGGGGGCGGGGCGTTATGGGCGCGTACCTTCTGCCCGCCCACGCCTTTCCCCCGCCATGCGCCTTTTTTACGCCTTTCTGCTTGCCGGCCTGTTCGCCGCGCCGCTCCACGCCCAGCAGCCCCTCGACGGCGCCCGGATGCTGCGCGACGTGCAGGTGCTTTCCGCCGACTCGCTGGAAGGGCGGGGGACAGGTGCGCCGGGCGGGCTGAAAGCCCGCGCCTACATCACGGCGGCACTCGAACGCGCGGGCGTGCAGCCGTTCGATGGGGGCTACGCGCAGCCGTTCACGTTCACGGGCCGCCGCGACAGCGCCACGTACCGGGGCGCCAACGTCGTCGGCTTCGTCCCCGGCACGCGTTATCCCGGAAAGTACCTCGTGCTGTCGGCGCACTACGACCACCTGGGCAGGCGCGGCGGCGAAGTGTACAACGGCGCCGACGACGACGCCTCGGGCACCGCCGCCGTTCTCGAGCTGGCGCGCTATTTCCACGCCCATCCCCTCCATCACACCCTCGTCGTCGCCCTGTTCGACGCCGAGGAGATGGGCTTGCAGGGCGCCCGCGCCTTTCTCGCCGCTCCGCCCGTCGCGCCCGATTCCATCCTGCTCAACGTCAACCTCGACATGGTGAGCCGCAGCGAAAAGGGCGAGCTCTACGCCGTGGGCACGCTGCCGTACCCGTTTCTGCGCCCCGCCCTCGACACGCTTGCCCGGCCCGACGGCTTCGCGCTGCTGTTCGGGCACGAAGGCCCCGCCGCGCAGGGCAGCGACAACTGGACGTACGCCTCCGACCACGGCGTTTTCCACCGCGCCGGCATCCCGTTCGTGTACTTCGGGAATGAAGACCACCCCGGCTACCACAAGCCCACGGACGATTTCGAGGCCATCACGCCCGCGTTTTACCTCCACGCCGCCGAAGCCATCCGCCGCGCGCTCGTCGCCCTCGACGGCGCCGCCCCGTCGTTTCCGCCGCGCTGACGCAGGCGGGGCATAATCATTCCGTTATGCCCTTTGCGTCCGGGCGGCGGCGGGCCTAACTTTCCGTCTGTATCAGGCCGGAAGGCCGTTTTCGCCACCCCCCAGACCCGCTGCCACCGCTTTCGTACACCCGCCGCTTTTCCGCCTGATGGGCTCTCCGGAGCCGCGCGCGTTGCCTGCCGGAGGGGAGCGATGAACGGCCACGTGCTGCTCCTCAACGCCGATTACAGCGCCATGAGCATCTGCAGCGTCGAGCGCGCCATCGTGCTCGTGCTGCTGAACAAGGCCGACATGCTGCACGCCCGGGGCAACCGCGTGGTGCGCTCGCAGCGGATGCAGGTGCCCTTTCCGTCCGTCGTGCGGCTGCGCGGCTACGTGCGCGTGCCCTACCGGCAGATCATGCTGACGCGCAAAAACGTGCTCCGCCGCGACGGCTACCGCTGCCAGTACTGCGGCGCCCGCGAGCGCCTCACCATAGACCACGTCATGCCCCGCTCGCGCGGCGGGCGCGACCTGTGGGAGAACCTCGCCACGGCCTGCACGGCCTGCAACTCGCGCAAAGGCAACCGCACGCCCGACGAGGCCGGCATGACGCTCGCCCGCAAACCATTCCGCCCCTCTCACGTTATGTTTATCCGTGACTACGTCGGGCGGCTGGACGATTCGTGGAAGCCGTACCTCTTTCTCGCCTGACAGCAAGGGCGGGGCAGGGGCCGCCCTCTTACCTCCGCATTCCGTGCCCGAGAAGCCCACCTACCCCGTCGCGCGCCTCATGTGGCTGGCGCCCGCCCTGCTCGTCGTTTACGGCCTCTACCTGCTCAAAGCCCCCCTCGACTACCGGCGGACGCTCGAGACGGGCACCCTCGCCCAGGCGCGTGTCACCGAGCTGCACATAGACAGCCGGGTGGACGTGTCGATGGATTACGTCTCGCTGGCCGTGGCGCTGCCCGACGGCAGCGAGATCGTCCAGGACAGGATGCCCCTGCCGCACAGCATGGCGCCCCTGCTGAAAGGCCGCGACACGGTGCCCGTGCGCGTGCTGCCCGGCAGCCCCAAACCCATCGTCATCGTCTCCGACGGCGGGCGCGTCGCCCTGGGCCACGCCCTCTGGCGCCTGTCGGCCATCAGCGGCGCCATGTGCCTGCTCATGGCCCTGCTGCTGGGCATCGGCATTGGCCTGTGGAACCGCTACCTCCGGCGCTACGGCGACCCCGCCGAGCGGCTTCCCACGGACGCCCTGCTGGCTGGGGCGCGATGAACGACGCCGACCTCACGCGGGCGCGCGAGGCCGCCGAGAAGGCCGCCCGCGCCGCTGCCGATGTCGTCCGCGACTTTTCGACGGGGCAGGGGCGGCGGGTGCTGCGCGACAAGGGCCTCAACGAACTCGTGACCGAGGCCGACGTGGCGGCGCAGCGCGCCATCGTGGCCGTGCTGGAGGGCGTCGTGCCCGGCGCGGCGTTTCTGGGCGAGGAGGAAAACCTGGGGCAGGGCAAGGGGCGGCAGGGCCTCCGCTGGATCATAGACCCCATTGACGGCACCACCAACTTCACGCGCGGCGTGCCGCCGTACGCCGTCAGCATCGGCCTGGTGGACGGCGACCGGCCGCTCGTGGGCGTCGTGCTCGACGTGCCGCACGACGAGCTTTTCAGCGCCGCGCAGGGGCAGGGGCTGCTGGTCAACGGCGAAAAGGTCGGCGTCAGCGCGACCGAAGCGCTCGCCGACAGCCTCATCGCCACGGGCTTTCCCTACCGCGATTTCGACAACGTGGACGTGTTTCTCGCCACGCTGGCCCACTTTTTCGGCGCCACGCGGGGCGTCCGCCGCCACGGCGCCGCCTCCATAGACCTGGCGTGGGTGGCGTGTGGGCGCTTCGACGCCTTTTTCGAGACCGGCCTGAGCCCGTGGGACGTGGCGGCGGGGCTGTGCCTCGTGCAAGAAGGCGGCGGGCGCTGCACGACGTTCGGCGACGGGGGCAGCGCGCTTTTCGACGGGCAACTCCTCGCCTCGAACGGGCGCCTGCACGCCCCGATGCGGGACGCGCTGGCGCCGCTGCGGGGCGTCCGCACCTGATCGAGACTTCACGTTGCCCCGCAGCTATGCCGGGTGGTAGTTTGCGCGTCTATTCATCCCACCCGCGCCCCCAATGGCTACCCCTGCACACGGACTTCTCAACGGCAAAACCGGCATCATCACCGGCGCGCTTATCAGCACCAGCCTGGCCTGGAAAATCGCCGAGGCCGTGCACCGCGAGGGAGGCCGCTTCGTGCTCACCAACGCCCCCGTGGCGCAGCGCATGGGCGAGGTGGAAAAACTCGCCGAAACCACGGGCAGCCCCGTCCTCTGGGCCGACGCCACGAGCGACGAAGACCTGGCCAACCTCTTTGCCGAGGCCAAAAAGCACTACGGCCAGATAGACTTTATCGTCCACTCCATCGGCATGGGCCTCAACGTCCGCAAAGACCGCGGCTACGAAGAACTCAACTACGACTGGTACCACAAAACGCTCGACATCTCGGCGCTTTCGCTGCACCGGATGATTTCGAAAGGGCTGGAGATGGACGCGCTGCGCGCCGGCGGCTCGGTCGTCGCGCTTTCCTACATCGGCGCCCAGCGCGTGTTTTCCAAGTACTCCGAGATGGGCGACGCCAAGGCGCTGCTGGAGAGCATCGTCCGCTCGTACGGCGCCCGGCTGGGCAAGCGCGGCATCCGCATCAACGCCATCTCGCAGAGTCCGACGCGGACGGTTGCCGGCGCGGGCATCAAGGGCTTCGACGCCATGTTCGACTACGGGCAGCGCCTCTCGCCGCTCGGAAACGCCGACGCCGAGTCGTGCGCCGATTATACCGTGACGCTTCTCAGCGACCTCACGCGCATGGTGACCATGCAGACGCTCTACCACGACGGCGGCTTTTCGGCGATGGGCATCTCCGACGAACTCATCGAAGACCTGGCCCGGCTGGCCGGCGAGCGGGCCTGACCCATGCAAATCCTCACGACCGTCGCCGCCATGCAGGCCCACGCGGACGGGATGCGGCGGCAGGGGCGGCGCCTGGCCCTCGTGCCCACGATGGGCGCCCTCCACGACGGCCACCTCGGCCTCGTGCGCGAGGCGCGGCAGCAGGCCGACCACGTCACCGTCTCCATCTTCGTCAACCCCACGCAGTTCGGGCCGGGCGAGGACTACGCCCGCTACCCGCGCCCTTTTGAAGTGGATGCCGCCCGGCTGGAAAAGGAAGGCGTGGACGTGCTGTTTGCGCCCTCCGTCGAGGAGATGTACCCCGCCGGCACGGACGAGCAGGTGTGGGTCGCGGTGGAAGGGCTCGACGCCCACCTGTGCGGCGCCTTCCGCCCGGGCCACTTCCGGGGCGTGGCGACCGTCGTGGCCAAGCTTTTCAACGCCTGCGCGCCCCACGTCGCCGTTTTCGGGATGAAGGACGCCCAGCAGTTCTACATCCTCCGCCGCATGGCGCGGGCGCTCCTGATGCCCGTCACCCTCGTGGCCGCGCCCATCGCGCGCGAGGCCGACGGGCTGGCGCTCTCGTCGCGCAACGTGTACCTCGGCGCCGACGAGCGGGCGCAGGCGCCCGTCCTCTGGCAGGCGCTGCGGGCGCTGCGGGCCGCGGTGGAAGGGGGGGAACAGCGGGTAGAAACCCTTGTTGAGGCGCTCGTTCGCCATATCCAGCAGGCGCCGCTCGCGCGCGTGCAGTACGCCCAGATCGTGGATACCGACGCCCTCCAGCCCGTGCGCCACCTCGAACCCGGACGCGAAGTGCTGGCCGCCGTCGCCGTCTTTTTCGGCAAGACGCGCCTTATTGACAACACGACGTTTACCGTTCCCGACCCCGCTTCCGCATGACGATCACGATGTTCCGAGGCAAGCTGCACCGGCTCCGCGTAACCGAGGCCGACCTGTACTACGAAGGCTCCATCACGATTGACGTGGAGCTGCTGCGGGCGTCGGGGATTCTGCCGTTCGAGAAGGTGCAGGTCGTCAACGTCAACAACGGCGCCCGGCTCGAGACGTACACCATCCCCGGCAAGGCCGGCAGCCGGACGGTCTGCCTCAACGGCCCCGCCGCCCGGCTGGCCACGCGCGGCGACGAGGTGATCGTGATGACGTACGCCGACATGACGCCCGACGAGGCGCTGCGCCACCGCGCCCGCGTCGTCCTCGTCAACGAGCGCAACGACCCCAAGGAAATCATCGACTACGAAGTGGCCGCCTACCCCGAGGCGCTGCCCGCGCCGGCGCACCCCGTCGAGGCGTGAGGGGCGTGCTGGTGGCCTGTGTTTTCGCGGCGCTGCTGGCCCTGGCGCCCGCTGCCCGCGCGCAGCCCCTCTACCCGTTCGAGCAGCAGGGGCGCTACGGCTTCGTGGACGGCGCCTGCCAGGTCGTGATTCCGGCGCGGTTCTCGCTTGTGCGGCCTTTCAGCGAGGGGCGCGCCGTGGCGGTGCAGGGCGGGCGCTGGGGTTTTCTCGACAGGGAGGGCGCGTGGGCCATCGCGCCGCGCTTTCAGGAAGCCTTCTCCTTTTCAGGGGGCGTTGCGCGCGTGCGCACGGGCGAGGGCTGGCGCTTCGTGGGGCGCGACGGCGTGCCCATCGGCCCCGCGTACCGCGACGCCCTCGACGTGGTGGATGGCATTGCCGCGGTGCGGCAGCCCGTGGGCGAGGGCGGCTTTTTCGCCCGCGTGCGGTGGGGGTACGTCACGACGGTCGGCAGCCCGGCCATCGCGCCCGCGTTTGCCCGGGCGCTCCAGTTCCACGAGGGGCTCGCGGCGGTGCAGCAGCCCGTCCGCTTTCTCTTTACCGACCTGCCGGGCCGCTGGGGCTACGCCGACTCGACAGGTGCCCTCGCCATCGGGGCGCGCTTCCGGGCGGCGCACAGCTTCTCGGACGGCCTCGCCCTCGTCCGCGACGGCAGGCGCTTCGCCTTTATCGAGCCGTCGGGTGCCGAGCGTTTCGCGGCGCCGTACCCCACCGTCCACTCGTTCCGCGACGGGCGGGCCCGCGTGTCGGAAGGGGGCCGCTGGGGCTTTCTCGACCCGACGGGCGCCCTCGCCATTCCCCTTGCCTTTGCCCACGCCGCCGACTTCAGCGAGGGGCTCGCCGCCGCCTCGGACGGCACGGGCTGGGGCTTTCTCGACCCCGACGGCGCGTGGCGCGTGCCGCCGCGCTACACCTACGTCACCTCGTTCCGCGACGGGCGGGCCTACGCCTACGAGGGCGCGCGCGTCCACCTCATCAACCCGCAGGGCGGCGTCGTGTGCACGCTGCCCGAGTAGCTTTTCAGGTTTTATCCGATGGATTTTCAGCACGTCACCGTCGTCGGCGCGGGCACCATGGGCAACGGCATCGCCCACGTGTTCGCCCTCCACGGCCACGCCGTCACCCTTGTTGACCTGGACAGCGGGGCGCTGGCGAAGGGGCTGGCGACCATCACCCAGAACCTCGACCGGCAGGTGAAAAAGGGGGCCGTCGAAGGGGATATGCGCGACGCCGCCCTCGCGCGCATCACGACGGCGACCAGCCTGGCGGCAGCCGCTGCCAACGCCGACCTCGCCGTCGAGGCCGTCGCCGAAAAGCTGGAGGTCAAGGCCGCCGTCTTCAAAACCCTCGACGCCCACGCGCCCGCCCACGCCATTCTCGCCTCCAACACGTCGTCCATCTCCATCACCGCCATCGCCGCGCAGACGCGCCGGCCCGAACAGGTGATCGGGATGCACTTTTTCAACCCCGTGCCCGTGATGCAGCTCGTCGAGGTGGTGCGCGGGCTGGCCACGAGCAGTGCCACGTACCAAGCCGTGCGGGCGCTGGCCGAGAAGTTGGGCAAAACGCCCGTCGAGGTGAACGACGCCCCCGGCTTCGTCTCCAACCGCGTGCTGATGCCCATGATCAACGAGGCCATTTTCTGCGTGATGGAGGGCGTGGCCGCGCCCGAAGCCGTGGACGCGGTGATGAAGCTGGGCATGGCGCACCCGATGGGGCCGCT
>CBDUCD010000133.1:0-7534 GCA_965365535.1 uncultured Rhodothermales bacterium
GGCCTGCCGGGGGCCGGGCTCGTTGGGGTAGAGGTTGCGCTCGCTCCAGCCCGTCCCCGTTACCGGGTCGCCGGGCCACATAAAGCGCGCGATGCCGCACGTGGGCTCGCCTTCGCCGTCGCCACAGTCACGCATGGGCGTGCCGTCCTGCCAGAGTCCTTGCAGGAATTTGTAGTAGTCGTCCGTGTTGCCGCGCGGGTCGCCGTTGTTGCCCGCGCCGTTGTTGTAGTACACGAAGCGGGTGGCCGGCAGGCGCGTCTGATCCTGGTGGACGGTGCCGTCGGGGTCGGTAAAGGTCTCCCCGATGGCCGGCACGAGCGGCCCCTGGAAAAAGTCGTACGCGATGGCCGGAGGCTGCGCGCCGTAGCCGTCCGAGCCTTCGTCGAAGTTGTCGGCGTTGTAGGTGTACGCGATGCCGAGCGTCGTGTCGGAGCCCACGTAGTCGTCGGTCGCGTTGCCCAGGTCGGGGTCGGAAAAGACGCCGAACCAGGCGTCGGTAAAGGGCTGCGTGCCCCGGTAGGTGAGCTTGTAGCGGTAGAACGTCGTGTTGCCCAGCGCGCCTTCACGGTTGAAGGAAAAGGCCGACGTCTGCACTTCCAGCCCGATGGGCTTCGAGCCGGTGCGCTTGTGCTGGCTGCCCACGTCGTTCATGATCCACCACGCCATCTGGTCGCCCGTGATAAGCGGAAGCTCTTTGGGGCTGGCGTTCAGGTTGACCTTCTGCGCGCGGCTCGTGGGCACCACGATGGGCTCTGTCGGCTCGCCCGCATCGCGGATGAAGTTGTTGTTGAGGTCGTCGAAGCCGAAGCGTCCGTCGCCGTCCACATCCACGAACGTCGGCGCGCCAAGTCCCGTCGGCCAGTCCGCGAGGTCTGGCGCAGGCGTCCCGGTGGCCAGGTAGTCCCGGATCTGCTGGTTGGAGACGACGAAGATGCGGTCGTAGTTGGAGCAGTTGGGGTCGAGCAGCTGGCCGTTCTCGCCCAGGGGGCCGGGCCACAGCTCCCAGTCGCCATACGTGGCGGCAGCCTGCCGCAACTCGCCGCCTACTTTGCCGCCCATCCAGATGCCCGAGGCGAAAATGGCGTTGGGGGTGATGGGCTGCCCGGCAGGCACCTTGGGCACGTTATACACGTTGCCCGCGCCTTTCCAGAACAGGCCGCCGTTGTTGTAAAGTCGTGCCCGCACGTTGTTGATGTCGAGGTCGGCGACGGCAGAGCCGAGCGAGCACGTGCCCGGCGTCTGCGCTTGCGCCGGAAGAAGTGTGGCACCCGCAAAAAGGGCCAGCACTCCTCCCCACAGGAGTTTTTTGATAGACATGTCCAGAGTTGTTAGAACACGGAAGGCAGGGCCCGGGGCCGCCCGCAGGCAGGCCCCAGGCCCCCGCTCAGCCTGTTAGAAGTTGAGACGCAGGCCCAGCCGCGTCTGCCGCGGGATGCCGTAGTTGTACGGCGAGCGGTTGCGATACTGGTAGTACTGGCGCTGGATCGAGCCGATGGGATAATCCGACAGGCTCTGCGGCTCTGCCAGGTAGCCATCGTTGTCGGGCAGGCCCGTCGCCTGCCAGACGCTGGTCACGTTGTCCGCGTCGAGCAGGTTTTCGACTTCGAGGAACGCCACCATCGCGGCACGCCCGAAGTTGAAGCGGCGATCCACCTTGAGGTTGAGCAGGACGGATCCCGGCATGTTGTTGCCGTTGATCTGGCCTTTCAGCCCCGTCAGGCGGACGGCAAACTCGCGCGGGTACGGCGCCAGCAGCCGCGAGTACGGCTGCCCGCTCTTGAACGAACCCAGGATGTTGATGCCGAAGTTTTCGAGCAGCTTGGCCCCGAACAGCGACGGCCCCTCTCCCCGGCCCAGCCGGTAGTCAATGGAGATGTTGCCCGTGTGCCGCTGGTCGAAGTTGAGCGGCGACAGGAAGTTAGGCACGTACGGATTGGCCTCGCGGAGCCAGAAGATGTTGCTCGTCGTGCTGGCGTCCGAGCCCGTGCCCTGCGCAAACGAGAGCGTGTAGTTGGCCGTGAACGCCACATTGTTGGTGCGCCGCAGGTCAAACTCCACCTCGACGCCCTTCACCGTCCCGAAGTCCACGTTCTGGTACGTGGAGTAGTTGTTCGGGAAGACGTTTTTGAGCGCCCGCAGCTGGATGAGGTCGTCAATCTGGCGGTAGAAGCCCGACAGCTGGAGCGCGGCGCGCTCGCCCAGACGCTGCCGGAAGCCCAGCTCGTACTCGGTCGTGCGCTGCGGCTTCAGGTTGGGGTTGCCAATGGAGCCGGCGGTTTCGAGCCGGTTGGCGTAGCCCTGGAGCGTGGTGAACTGCTGCGTCGTCGGGCGCTGGGCCAGCACGTCGTAGTGCGCAAAAAACAGCGCCCGGTCGGTCACGGGGAACGTGACGCCGATGCGGGGCTGGAAAATGGCCTCCGGCTTGAAGTCGGCAAACGCCCGGTCGTCGAGCTTGCCCGACTGGGCGCCTTCGAGCAGCTTGGGGTTTACGCTGGCACTCGTGCGCACCACCTGGGGCGAGACGCTCTGGCCGTTGACGTCGTAGAACTGGCCGTCGCGGCTGCGGAAGCCCGTAACGGTGTTGCCTTCGTAATAGACCGCAAAGTCACCTTTGATGATGTCGGTCGTCAGGCCGGCGTCGGCGGCGCGCACGATGGGCTGGAGCGAGTACGGATCGTAGAGCACCCGCTGGTTCGAGTCGTACACGTCGAGGCGCGCACCCAGCTGAACCGTCAGGTCGCGGTACTCGATCTTGTCCGAGATGTAGCCCGCGTAGTAGATGGGCTTGAAGGGCGCGATAAGGGCGTTTTCGCTGGAGTTGTAGCCCGCGATGTCGTCCTCGTCGTTTTCCTTGAGGCCGTTGTACGTGTAGCCGTAGTACGACGTGCGGTCTTTCAGGACGTCGTACGGGATTTCCGCGTAGGTGTCAACCGCCGTGCCCGTCTCGTTTTTGCCGTCGTTGTAGATGCGGGCGAGGTAGCGCGTGTTGCCCGACGAGATGGAGAAGCCGCGCTGCGTGCGCTGCTCGTACTCACCGCCAAACTCGATCTGGTGGACGCCCAGCTGCGTCTGCGCATTCACGCGGAAGGAAAGCTGCTCGGTGCGGCCTTTCGAGTAGCCGGACTCGCTCGCGCCCGGCAGGGCGTACTGGTTGAAGACGCCCGAAGTCGAAGGCAGCGAGTTGTCCGAGTACTGGCGCACGTACAGCGTGTCCACGTCGTCGTCGCTGCCCTGCGTGCTGTACGAGAGGCTGCCGTCGCTGTTCTCGGTCACGAAGACGGGGGCGCGGTAGCGCGCCGCCACGGCGTTGGCCGGGTTGTCAATGTCCTCGTAGAACATCACGTCTTTCAACTCGCGGCTGAAGTCGCGGTCGAACGTCCAGTACTGGTAGTTCGAATAGTCGAGCTGCACCTGGTAAAAGGTGCGCGACGACAGGTTGTGCGTCCAGCTGAGGTAGCCGCGCGCCGTCCCCGTTTCCGTGCGGCTGTTGCCGTTGTAGTTGAAAATGGAGCGCAGCGTCGAGAAGTTGTCGTAGGCGCGCGTGGCGTACTGCCCGCCAATCCGCACGCGGATGGGGCTGATGGGGCTGACCGTGACGTTGCCCGCCAGGTTGAGCGCTTCGAGGGCGTCGTTGGGCTTGGCGCTCTTGGTCGTGAAGTCCTCTGCCGTGAGCACGTCCGCCGCGTCAATGGGCGTGGCGCTGATGAGCTCGTCGCCGGGCTGGAGGGCCTGGCTGATGAGCGACCACGCGTCCAGCGAGTCCGCCGACGCGTTGCCGGGCAGCCGGCGGTACACCTCGGCCCCCGTCGAGTCGTGGACGAGCAGCACCTGCGGGTTGTTCATGATCTCGTCGAAGAGATCGCCGCGAAGCTGCTTGAAGCCGATGGCGCGGGGCGACGAGTCGGCGATGTCCTGGTATTCCGCCGAGGCGAAAAACTGGAGCTTGTTGCCCACCACGGGGCCGCCAATCGAGCCCTGAATCGAGTTGTAGCCGTACGCGTCGAGCAGCTGCGAGGTGACGCCTTCGAGCGTGCCGAAAAAGCGCGTCGCGCCCGTTTTCGTCGTGACCGAAATCACGCCCGCCATGGCGTCGCCGTAGCGCGCGGGCAGGCCGCCGATCAGCATTTCCTGCTCCTGCACCGCCGACTGCGCCACGCCCAGCGAACCGACGACCTTGACGCCGTCCACGTAGAAGACGACTTCTTCGCCGCGGCCGCCGCGCACGTTGAGCGTGCCCGAGCCTTCGCTGTTGACGACGCCTGCCTGGATGGCGGCGACGCTTGCCACGCCGCGCACGGGCAGGTTCTGGATCTCGTCGCCCGACACTACGCGTGGAGCACCGAGGGCGTCCTTCTGGATGAGGGGCCGCTCGTACTCGACGACGACGTCCTGGAGCACCTGCCCTTCCTGAAGCTGGAAGTTCAACTCGCGCGTGTAGCCCGCGTTGATTTCCACGCCTTCTACCGTTACGTCGGTAAAGCCGACGAACGAAGCCCTGATGTTGTACCGGCCAACGGGAACGCCGAGGATCGTGTAACGACCGTCGATGTCCGTGGCGGTACCGATCTGTGTACCCTCTATGATGACGTTTGCGCCGGGCAACCCTTCGCCTGTGGCCTTGTCCGAGACGCGACCGGTAAGCTTACCGGTGCTCTGGGCCCAGGCGGCGATGGGCATCAGCAACGCCAAGAGTACGAGCGTACTCCATTTGCGATACATGTGCTACCTCCTTTGGTGATGTGATGAGCAGGCAAGGCATGGGTGCGTTGTGAAGCCTGCACCCGTGCCCTGTGGGGAAACGTGAATCGGACGGCCTTCTACCCTCCGTTGTCCAAGCACCTGCACCGGCTCTGGGGAGAACCGGACCCTCGCCTGCCAGACGCCCGAGGCGCGGCCACATCCTCCCGGTGGGGAGTGGCGCAGACGCGTGGGGTGGTGGCGGAAAAGGGGAGTAGCAAGCGACAGGCCGTCGGGGGGTGTGTTACAGTTGCGGCACTATCTTCATCGTGAGGGCCGAATATAGCCCGTGGATCGAAAAATTGTCAAGGCAATGTTAATGGCCCTTTGGCCACCCTACCCCGAATCGAATGCAGGAAGCGCTACCGGCCCTCCATTTCAACCGCTATGGAAGTGGAAGGGCGTCCTTATTAATCTTGCACGGTTTCCTGGGGTCGTCGGGCAACTGGCACTCGCTGGCGCGCAACGCCTTCGGCAGCCGGTTTCAGGTGTTTGCCCTCGACGCGCGCCACCACGGGCGCTCGCCGCACCCGCCCGGCTTTTCGCACGCGCTCATGGCCGGCGACGTGCAGGCGTTCATGGACGCGCAGGGGCTGGAGGACGCGGTGCTGCTGGGGCATTCGATGGGCGGCAAAACGGCGATGACGTTTGCCCTCGCCCACCCCGAGCGCACCCGCGCCCTCGTCGTGGCGGACATGGCGCCGCGCGCGTACCCGCCCCACCACACCGCCATTCTCGACGCCCTGAACGGCGTGCCCCTCGACCGCCTGGCGTCGCGGCAGGAGGTGGACGCGTGGCTGGCCCGGCGCATCCCCGACTGGGGCGTGCGGCAGTTTCTGCTTAAAAGCCTGGCGCCGGCGCCGGGCGGCGGCTACCGCTGGCTGTTCAACCTGCCCGTGCTCACCGAGCAGTACGCCGGGGTCGTCGAGGCCGTGCCTGCCGGGGCACCGTACACCGGCCCCGCCCTGTTCGTGCGCGGCGAGAAGTCGGACTACGTGACGGAAAGGGACAGGCCCGACATCGAAAAGCTGTTTCCCGCCGCCGAACTGGTAACGATTCCGGACGCCGGCCACTGGGTTCACGCCGAGGCGCCCGACGCCTTTGCGCGTGCCGTACTCTCCTTTCTCGACGCAATTTGAGGCGTTGCCGCACGCCATCTGCGCCACCGGCAGCGCCTTTTTTGCGCTTTTGTCCGCCCGCCAACGCACCGCTTCCGCAACTGCCTGACGCCCTGTATGCCCGTTACCCCGCGCGACCGCCGCTACACCCTCGTCGGCATTCTGCTTGCTCTGTTTCTGGGCGCCCTCGACCAGACCATCGTCTCGACGGCGCTGCCGCGCATCGTGGCCGATCTGCGCGGGCTGGAACGCTACGACTGGGTGGCAACGGCCTACCTGCTCGCCTCGACGGCGCTCGTGCCCATCTACGGGCGCCTGGCCGACATCGTGAGCCGCAAAAAGATCGAACTCGCCGCCGTCGGCGTTTTCCTGACGGGCTCGTTTTTGTGCGGGCTGTCGGGCGAGTTCGGCACCCTCCCCCTGCTGGGCGACGGCATGAACCAGCTGATCCTTTTTCGCGCCGTGCAGGGCGTGGGCGGCGCGGGCCTTTTTGCGATGGCCTTCATCATCATCGCCGACCTGTTTCCGCCTGCCGAGCGCGGCAAGTACCAGGGCCTGGTGGGCGCCGTTTTCGGCATCGCGAGCGTGCTGGGGCCGCTTTTCGGCGGCTTTCTCACCGACTACGCCAGCGGCATCATCCCCGGCGTGGCGGGCTGGCGGTGGGTGTTTTACGTGAACCTGCCTTTTGGCGCGCTCGCGCTCTGGTTTATCACGACGCGGATGCCGCGGCTGGCGCCGCCCGAGCACGACCGCTTCGACGTGCTCTCGGCGCTTCTCCTCATCGGTGGGCTGGTGCCGCTGCTGCTGGCGCTGCGGCTCGACAAGAGGGTGCACCCGTGGGGCGCGCCTGAAACGCTGGGGCTTTTCGGCGTGGCCGTGGTGGTGCTGGGGCTTTTCGTGCTCCGCTCGATGCGCGCCCACAGCCCCATCCTCGACTTCCGCCTGTTCCGCAACCGCGTGTTCAGCACGTCGTGCGTGGCGCTGTTTTTCCTGGGCGCGTCGTTTTTGTCCCTGCTCGTGTTTCTGCCGCTTTTCCTCGTCGAGGTGGTGGGCGTGTCGGCCACAAAGGCAGGCGTGAGCCTGATCCCGCTTTCGATGGGCCTCGTCATCGGCTCGACGCTGTCGGGGCAGGTGGTGTCGCGCATCGGCCACTACCGGTTGCAGATGCTGGCGGGCGGCGTGCTGCTGCTGGCGGCGCTGTTTCTGATGTGGCAGATGCCGCCGGACGTGTCGTACGGGCGCATCGTGCTTTACGTGGCGATGTGCGGGCTGGGGCTGGGGCCGTCGTTTCCGCTTTACACCCTGGCCGTGCAGAACGCCGTGGAGGTGCGCCGCATCGGGCAGGCGACGAGTTCCGTCCAGTTTTTCCGGCAGGTGGGTGGCGTGATGGGCGTGGCGCTCGTGGGCATCTTTTTCAGCGCCGCCATCGGCACCCCGCCCGCAGGCGCGGCACCGCCCCCGGCGCAGGTCGAAGCGCCGGGCGTGCAGGCCGGGGCGCCCTCCGAAGGGCCGTCGCTGGCGGCAGGCGTACCCAAAAGCGTGATCTCGGACGCCATCCACCGCGCCTTTCTCGTCGCGCTCGTGGCCGCCACGCTGTCGTGGCTGGTGACGCTTTTCCTGCCCGAGTTGCCGCTGCGCAAAACGCTGCACGCCCACCCCGTCGCCCTGGAGTAGGGGCG
>CBDUCD010000134.1:0-7521 GCA_965365535.1 uncultured Rhodothermales bacterium
ACGCGGGGTTGCCTCCACACGCGGCCCCTCGGGGCGTCCCCAACGAAAAAGGGCGGGCCTGCCATATGGCAGACCCGCCCTCGGGCGTCACGTCAGACGCGAACCGTGCTTACCGGACGGGGATCGAATCCACGCGGCGGAACTGGCTCGTGTCGTCCTTCTTGCTCGTCGTGCCACCGACCTGACCGCGACCCTCCATCATGAGGTTGGCGGCGGCGATGCCGTTGTCAATGTAGAACTGCTGCACGGCGCGGGCGCGGTCTTCCGACAGGCGTGCCGGGTTGCGCTCGCCCGGGGCGGCAAAGCCCTCGACGCGCACCTGGAGGTCGGCGCAGTCGCGGAGCACCTGGATGTTCTCCATCAGTGCGGCGCGGGCCTCGTCGGACAGCGTGCTCGAGTTGCGGGCGAAGTACACCGAGTTGAGTTCGGTGATGTCGTCGCAGGCGTTGCGCGCCGGGTTGACGGTCACGCTGAGCGAGCGCGAGTCGCTGCCGACGGCGTTCTGCACCGTGAGCGTCACGTTGTAGGTGCCGGCAGCGCTGTAGGCGTGCGTCGGGTTGGCACCCGTGCCCGTGGCGCCGTCGCCGAAGTTCCACGCGTACGTCACCGGGGCGTCGCCGCGGACGTTCGAGGAGAAGCGCACGGTTTCGCCTTCCGTCGCCGGGTTGGGCGTCGCGTTGATCGAGACGATGGCAGCCGCGACGGGCGGATCGGTGACGGTCACCGTCATGGATTCGCTGTCGGTGCTACCGCTGTTGGAAGCCGTGAACGTGACGGTGTAGGTGCCGGCGCGCGCAAAGGCGTGGCTGGCCACGAGGCCCGTCGCCATCTGGCCGTCGCCGAAGTCCCAGCGGTACTCGACGGGCTGCGTGGCGTTCATGTTCACCGACGCCTCAAACGTGCCGCTCTGGTTCGTCTGGAGCGCCGACGGGCCGTTGACGGCGAGGACGTCCACGGCGGTAAAGGCCGAGCGGAAGTTGATCTTCAGGCCCAGCGACACGTTGCCGAGAAAGTCGAAGCTGCCGCCGCCGTTGGGCGTCGTGTAGTAGCCGTCGTCACCGGCGCCGTCGGTTTTCTCGTCCGGGAAGGCGAGCATCCCCTGAACGCCGAAAAGCAGCGACGTGCGGTCGTTGAGCACGATGTCGAGGCCCAGCCCGCCCAGGGGGCCGTAGGAGTACACCTCGTCGTCGTTACGGTCGGAAAGGCCGGCCACGCCCGCGAAGCCGAGTTCGGCGTACGGGGCCACGCGCGACTTGCCCGTGAGCCGGAACAGCGCCTGCGCCATGTGGCGCCGCGAGTAGTCGCCCGTGTAGTTGGTGCCCGTGTCGCCGTTGTAGCGGAAGGGCTGGTTTTTCAGGACGGGATAGTCCGAGATGTTGTAGCCGAGGGCAAAGGCGAAGCTGGGCGTGAACTGGTAGCCCAGTTCGAGCGAGGCCGAATAGGGAAAGCCGCCGTCCCAGTCGTCAAAGCTGAACAGCTTGGGGTCGAGGTCGCCTGTGTAGTTGGAAAGGCCTACACGCGGCATGATGTAGATGGTCTTGCCGGGCCGGTAGTTCTGCGCATGGGCCTGGCCGACCATGAACAGGGCCGCCAGCGCCAGCAGAAATGAGGTTTTTAGATGTCTGAGGGTCATGTTGCCTCCGTTGGTGTCGAGGGGGAAAGGAGTGGTGTGAGGGGGGCTGTGTGAATCGGGCAAGCTATAAAGCCTCCCGGGATGGGTTTAGAAGAATCGTGTTACGGCCCCAGCAATACGGACTTTTTCGCGTGAACAGCACGCAAAGCGACCGCGCTAAACGACCGGTTGTGCGCAATTTTCGCTGTTTCGGTGCGCTGTTGTCAACCCCCGCAATGGTGTCTGGATTCGATGCGATCTCTACACACCGTCTCATCAGGATACGGCCTGAATGCTTATGTCTCGCATTTACAGCACCTTGAATGCGGGTCAAAAGCACGATATTTCGATTGGGTATAAGCCCTGACTTTGTTGTAATAGGCCGATTCTTCGCTCATCCGGCGCCGCCGGCCACAAAAAAAGCCTGCCCCCGGCGGAGGCAGGCTGACAGGCAGCACCCTTTGGCTCACGAAGCCGCGACGCCTTTTTCGAGCGCGCTTTTGTAGTTGGCGGCTTTGTTGGGATGGATGATTCCCTTCGTGGCGAGCCGGTCGAGGTACGCTTTGACCTCGTTGAGCTGCACGACGGCGGCGCCCGGATCGGTTTCGGCCTGGAGCTTTTTGATCATCGTGCGCATCCGGCTGCGGTGGACGCGGTTGTGGGCGCGCCGCTTGGCGGCCTGGCGAACCCGCTTCTCGGCGGACTTGTGCTGTGGCATGTGGCTATTAGCAGAAAGAGGAGTTTCGGGCAGGATGAGCCCGCGAAAGTAGCGCCTCCGGCCCTGCCGGGTCAACGCGCAGGGGGCAGCTTCACGGCGAAACCACGGAAACGCGGGCGAATACATGCACCTCCTGCCCCCTTTCTCTGTTTCCGCCTGTCTATGCGTGGCCTGCTGCCCCAACTGCTCCGGTCGCGCGCGCCGCTCACCGTCGTCGTGCTCGACGCCGAGGGGGCGGGGCGGCCTGTGCAGCACCAGGTGCATCCGGGCCGGCTGTGGATGACGCTGGCGGGCGCGGCGCTGGCGCTGGTGGTGCTGGTGGCGGCGCTGCTGCTGCTGACGCCCCTGCACCGGCTGGCGCCGGGCAGCAGCACCCATTCGGAGGCAACCGGCGACGAGGCGCGGCGGCTGGCAGCCCTCGAAGACTCGCTCCAGCTCCAGCAGGAATACATCGCCCGGTTTCGGGCGCTGCTCTCGGGCACCCCCGCGCCGCCGCCCTCCGCGTCCACCGCCGCCGAGGCACCGGCTCCTGCCCCCGTGCCCGCGCCGCGCCCGGCCATTGCCGACGAGCGCAACGCCCTGCCTGGCGCGACGGCGGCGGCGTGGACGGGCGAGCCCACGCAGCGCCTCCGCCCCGACGATGCCGCGGGCCTGCCCCTGCCCACGCCCGCCCCTGTGCAGGGCTTTCTGGCGCGCGGCTTCGAGGCGCGCACCGGCCACTTCGGCGTGGACATTGCCACCACCACGGGCGCCGCCGTGCGCTCCATCGGCGACGGCTTCGTCGTCTTTGCCGACTGGACGTACGAGGGCGGCAACACCATCGCCGTGCAGCACGCCGACGGCTACCTGTCCGTGTACAAGCACAACGAAAAGCTGCTGCGCCGCGCCGGCGAGCGGGTCCGCGCCCGCGACGCCATCGCCATCAGCGGCAACACGGGCGAGGTGACCACGGGGCCGCACCTCCACTTCGAACTCTGGCGCGACGGGCTGCCCCAGGACCCGCGCGCGTTCGTCATCGGGTGGTAGCGGGGCGGGGCGCCCTGCCGTTTACAAACCTGCAACCTCCCCTGCTCTTTCGGGCCGCGCGTGCTACCTTTCATCAGCACAGCCCCTATCGCTATGGCAATTTTCGGACAGGACGGCGGCGATGCCCGCGCGCGCAACGGGTCTGCCAGCGGCGCGCCCGTGCAGCTCAACATGATCGCCGAGGGCACCACCATCGAAGGCACCATCCGCTCGGAAGGCGACATCCGCATCAGCGGCCAGATCGTGGGCAAGGTATATGTGCGCGGCAAGGCCATCCTCACCCAGGAAGGCACCATCGAAGGCGAACTCGCGGCTACGTCGGCGGACGTGGCGGGCGTGGTCAAGGGCACGGCGCAGGTCGAAGAACGACTCGTGCTCAAAGGCACCGCCCGCGTCGAGGCGACCGTCCGCACGGGCCGGCTCGTGATCGAAGAAGGCGCGCTTTTCAACGGCGACTGCCAGATGGGCGCGGGCGAGGTCGTGGCCTCGGAGGCGCTGCGCCCCGTTCCCGTGGGCGAGGGCTGAAGGCGTGGCCGACGACGAAAACCCCGACGACGCGCACTGGCTGGGCAGCGTCCGCCAGTCGAGCCCGTACGCCGGCCTGGGCTGGCAGATCGCGGGCGCCCTGGTGACGTTTGTCGGCATCGGGCTGGGCCTCGACCTGTGGCTGGGCACGACGCCCTGGCTGACGCTCGCCGGCGCGCTCGGGGGCGTGGTGAGTATCTTCGCCCTTCTCTACCGCGTAAATGCGGAGATGAACGCCGCGTCACGGCAGCGCAAAATGGATGTGAAGCGGCGGGGCAACGCGGGGCCAGACGCTGCATAGAAGCCGTTCACCCTTAATTCACCCCTGCCCGGAGCACCGCGGCGGCGTGGCGGCGTAATTTTCGGCCCGGTCAAAAAAGACGCGGGCCGTACGCATCCAACGCATTTCACGCTACTTAAACCCTCCGCAATGGCAGCAGACTTCTGGCTGAGTGTGGGGCTGGGCGTGGGCATCGGGCTGGCGTACGGACTCGTGGCGGTGCTGACGCTGCGCGTGGCGCTCCGGCAGACGGGGCAGCGCTTTGCGGCCCTGTTCGTGGGCGGGATGCTGGGGCGGCTGCTGCTGGTGCTGGCCCTTACCGTGGCCGTGCTGATGCTGGCGCCCGTGCGTCCCTTCTCGTTTGCCCTGTCGCTGGCCGCCGTCGTGGTGGTGGTGATGGGCGTCGAGGTCGCTATCGCCTACCGCCGCCTGCACGGGGGGCTTTCCTGAACGACTTCTCCAGCCCGAAAGCACCCGGCGATCTGCCGCCGTACTCCTTGCCACCTGCCATGAACAGAGGTTTTCTCCTGCTCGTCCTGCTGCTGGCCGCCTTTGCGGGGGGCCGGCCCGCGTTTGCCGCCGAAGACGAAGGCACCGGCGACCCGAACGCCATCGGCCACTCGGCGGACGGCTACTACTGGGAGGTGCCTTTTGCCAAGATCGAGCTGCCGCGCCTGTTTCTGGTGCGGCGGCCCGACGGCGCGCTGGGCTTCGACGCCTTTCTGACGACGCACGGCGCCCTCGAAAGCCCGCACTACACGCTGGGCACGGGCGTGGTAGGCACGACGACCGCCGAGGCGTCCACCGCTTCGCTGACGACCGACCAGGTCGAGTGGGCCGTCGAAAACCACGAGCACACCTACTTCCCCGTCGTGTACGCCGAGCCGGGCGGGCGCATCCTCGTGGACTTCTCCATCACGCGGCAGCTCTTGTTCGTGTTTTTCTCGGCCCTGCTGCTGCTCGCCATCGGCCTGAGCCTGGCGGCGCGCTACAAAAAAGGCATCGGGCGCGACGTGGCGCCACACGGCACGTGGCAAAACATGCTCGAAACCGTCATCGTCTTTATCCGCGACGACGTGGCCAAGCCGGCCATCGGCAAAAAGTACCACAAGTACCTGCCGTACCTGCTGAGCGCCTTTTTCTTCATCCTCATCGGCAACCTGCTCGGGCTCGTGCCGTGGGGCGTGACGGCCACGTCGAGCATCATGGTGACGGCGTCGCTGGCGTTCTGCACCTTTATGGTGACGCAGTTCGCGGGCACGCGCGACTACTGGCGCCACATCTTCTGGCCGCCCAATGTGCCCGTCCCCATCAAGTTCATCCTCATCCCCGTCGAGTTTATCGGGCTGTTCACCAAGCCGCTCGCGCTTGCCTTCCGCCTTTTCGGCAACATGGTGTCGGGGCACCTCGTCATCGTGAGCATCCTCGGGCTCATCTTCATCTTTGCCGCCCAGCTGGGCGCGGGCGTGGGCATCGGGATGATTTTCGTGAGCGTGCCGCTGACGATCTTCATCTTCCTGCTCAAGCTGATGGTGTGCTTTGTGCAGGCGTACATCTTCACGACGCTGTCGGCGGTGTTCATCGGGATGGCGTCCGAGGAGCACACCCACGACGCGCACCACGAGCACGTGGGCGAGGCGCACAACCGCCTGCCGCACGGCGGCGACGCGCTGCCGCAGGGCGAGCACCACATCGAGGACTACCTCTCGCCCACGCCCGCGCACCCCGAGCAGACGCCGGCCACCATCTGACGGCGCCCGGCGCCCTGCCTTTTTCTGACCTCGCGTTTCCCCTGTAAACCCTGCCCATGTCGGGCTTTCGCTTACCCTCGCTAACCATTCAAATCCATTCACTGAGATGACTAACCTCGCTTTTGCGTACCTCGCCGCCGGTATCGGCCTGCTCGGCGCCACCCTCGGCGCCGGCCTCGGCATCGGCAGGCTGGCTTCCTCTGCCGTCGAAGGCATTGCGCGCCAGCCCGAAGCGGCCAACGACGTGCGCGGCACGGCCATCATCCTCGCGGCCTTTATCGAAGGCGTGGCGATCATTGCCGAGGTGTTTGCCCTCGTGTTCTTCTTCGTCGCCAAGTAAGGCGGCACGTCTGGGTCGGGCCGCCCGCCGCTTTTTCAGGAGCCGGCGGGCGGTCTGACCGGTTTTTTTGCTTTTAGCCAACCCCGCAGCCATGTCTGCCCTCCTGTTTCACTTTCCGCAGGAAGCGGGCGCGACGCCCGTGCCCGAGGCCGTCCAGGAACACCCGGTGGAAGGCGCCCCCGTGGCGGGCGAGACGCACCCGACGCCGCCCACGCCCGCGCTGCTGCAGCCCGGCCTGGGGCTGCCCCTTTTCACGCTTGTCGTGTTCGGGCTCGTGGTGCTGCTGCTGGCCAAGTACGCGTGGAAACCCATCACGCAGGCCATGGAGGCGCGCGAGACCAACATCTCGGACTCGCTCCGGCGCGCCGAGGTGGCCCTGGCCGAGGCGGCGCGCATCCAGGCCGACAACGACCGCGCCCGCCGCGAGTCGGAGCAGGAGGCCCAGCGCATTTTGCGCGAGGCCCGCGAAACCGCCGACAAGCTGCGCGCCGAGGACATCGAGAAAACCCGGGCGCAGATCTCCTTTCTCCAGCAGCAGGCCCAGGACGAAATCGAGCGGCAGAAGCAGGGCGCCCTTGAAGCGCTGCGCGCCGAGGTGGCCGACCTGGCCGTCGCCGCCGCCGAGAAAATCATCCGCCACAACCTCGACGCCTCCCTCCAGCGCAAACTCGTCGAGGACTTTATCGAGACGCTGCCCAACGGAAGTCATTAGTCGTTTGTCGCTGGTCATTGGGGCAGAAATCCAGTGACCAGTAGCCAATGACCCACCCCCAACGCCCATGAGCACCATTGCCCGCCGCTACGCCCAGGCACTCTACGCGCAGGCCGCCGATGACGCCGCCGTGGACCGCGTGGACGACGACGTGGCCCTCGTGCGCGAAACCGTCGAGGCGTCGCGCGAGCTCGCGGGCGTGCTGGCCAGCCCCGTCGTCACGTCCAGGCAGAAAACGCGCATCGTCGAGGCGCTTTTCGGCGCGAAAGTCAGTCCGACGGCGATGACGTTTGTGCGCTTTCTCATCGAGCACGGGCGCGAAGCCCTCCTGCCCGACGTCGCGCGGGCGTACGTCGCGCTGCGCGACGAGCAGCAGGGCACCGTCGAGGCGCACGTGCGCGCCGCGCTGCCCTTGCCCGAGGGCGAAAGGCAGCAGCTCAAAAAAGCCCTCGAAGCCCGCACGGGCAAAAAGGTGCGCCTCGACGTGCGCGAAGACGCCAGCCTCATTGGCGGCCTCGTCATCCGCATCGGCGACACCGTGTACGACGGCAGCGTGC
>CBDUCD010000135.1:0-7507 GCA_965365535.1 uncultured Rhodothermales bacterium
CCGCCGCGCCGCCCGTCAGCGACCACTTCATGGTCTGGCTCGACGTGGCTTTCCGGCCCTGAACTACTCGACGCGCACGATGGGCTGCGTGGCCGAAGCCCCATCGCCCTGCACGCGGACGAAATACAGCCCCGGCGCCAACCCTTCGGGCGCAAAGGAGACCGCGCCGCGCCCGTCCACCCATCCCTCGAAAGGCCTGGCCACGCACCTGCCGAGCGCGTCGAACACGGCGATGCGGACGCGCTGGGGCGGAAAGGCGGACACGTGGATGCGGGTGGACGTGGAAAAGGGCGTGGGCGCGACGGCGATTTGCAAGCTGCCGGGCAACTCGGGCGCAGGCGTGCGGGCTACGGGCAGCGTGGAGGCAGGGTAGCGGGCGATGAACAGGTCGGTCTGGCCGTGCCCCGTGCGGGCGTCGCCGGGCGTGAAAAAGGCGGTGTTCGTGAAGGTGCCCGTGACGGCGAACTGGGCGTCGGCGTCCACGGCGAGGGCGCGGGCGGTGGTGAGGCCGCTGCCGCCGAAAGCAAAGGCGCCCCGGTACCTGCCCTCCGCGCTGTAGCGCGCCACGAAGGCGTCGGTGCCGACGCCCGCGTCGAGCGAGTCGGCGCCCAGCGCAAAGGCCACCGTGCCGCCAAAAGTGCCCGCCACGAAGCAGTCGCCGGAAGGGTGGAGGGCCACGCCGCGCGCCCCGCTGCTGCCGGTGGCGACGGTGGCGAAGCGGAAAACACCCTCGGTCGTGTAGCCCGCCACGAACGCGCTGCCGCCACCCGCCACCTCGCGCCCCTCGCGGTTGCCGTTGCCGTCGCGGTCGTCGGGATCGAAAAAGGCAGGGCCGGCGATGGTGCCCGCGAGGCACACGTGGCCCGCGCCATCGGCGGCGACGCGGTACGTGGCATCGGGGGGTGGGGCGGTGGCGGGAGCCGTTCCGTTTGGCCCGAACACGTACGCAAATCGCAGCACGCCGTCTGCCGTGTAGCTGGCAAGAAAAGGGGCGCTGCCGCCGAAGCCACGCCTTTCGCGGTTGCCATCGCCGTCGCGGTCGTCGGGGTCGAAAGGGGTGGAGCCGCTGGCGATTCCCGCGACGTACACGTTGCCCATCCCGTCGGCAGCGATGCCCAGGCCGGCGTCGGCGCTCGTGCCGCCGAGCCGGAAGGCAAAGCGCAAATCGCCCTCGTAAGAGTAGCCCGCCACGAAAACGTCCGTATTGCCCGCGCTGACGAGGCGCCCGGTGCCGTCCGCCGCCGGGCTGAAGTCGAGCGTGTCGGTAAATGTGCCTGTGACGTAGGCGTTGCCCGCCGCGTCGAGGGCGACGGCGTGCCCCATCCCCACCGCGCCGCCCGCGCCCTGCGGCGTGACGGCAAAGCGGAAGGCGCCCGCCGCCGTGTAACTCGCCAGAAAAAGCCTTCCCGCGCGCGTCTCGGTGGCCAGTGGGTCGGGGTCGTAGTCAATGCTGCCGAAGGGCTGGCTGCCGGTCACGAAGAACGTGCCGTCGGGCGCGACGGCCAGCCCGCCCACGTCTTCCGACGTGGCAAAGCGGCTGCCAATGCCGAACGCAAAGCGCAGCGCGCCCTCGGGGGTGTAGGAGGCCACGTACACGTCCTGCATCGTGCTGGTCAGCATGTGGACGCCCGCGCCCCCGTCGAAGTCGAGCGTGCCGCGAAATGCGCCCGTGGCGTACACGTTGCCCGCCGCGTCGAAGCCGATGCCCTCGCCCGCGTCGAAGCCGCTGCCGCCCAGCGTGAACACGAACTGGGCGCGGGCGGGCAGCACCCCCGCGAGGGCGACGAGCAGCAGGAGGCCCTGCCGGGTGGAAAAAGGCGCCATCAGAAAAGCACGATGTCGAACGAGCCAGCGGTGATGAGGGGCAGGGGAATGGGCGGGCTGAGGCAGGGCGCGACAAAGGGCGCGCGGGGCGACGGGGCCGCAGAGAGGGTTTTCATGGCATCGGTAGCGAAAGAGGAGGGAGCAGCACCTGTCAGCGGACGACGTGCAGCACGCGCTGCATTACGTGCCCGCGCGTTTCCAGGCGGTAGAAGTAGGCGCCTGCCGCCAGCCGCGCCGCATCGAACATCGCCGTCTGCGGGCCGGCGCTGCGGAAGCCGTCGAAGAGGACGAGGGCTTCGCGGCCCAGCGCGTCGAAAACCGTCAGCCGCACCGGCCCCGCCTCGGCAAGCGAAAAGGCGACGCGCGTCTGCCCGGCTGTGGGGTTTGGCGAGGCCATCCCCAGCGCCGTCGCGGGCGCGCCGATCCCTTCGGCGGCGAGGACGACGAAGTTGGGGTCGATGTCCACCGTCCGGTTGCACGTGTCGGTGACGCGCAGGAAAAACGACACCTGCGTGTCCAGAGGGTCTGCGTGTGCGATGGGGAAAAACACCGCGGTGGGCGAGGCGGGGCTGAACGTGAACACGTCGCCCGCGCGCGTCACGCCGGGCAGCGCCGCGCCCGTACCATCGGCGGCACTGCCTACGACGAGGTTGCGCGTGTTGTAAAACTCGAAGCGCGTGCCCCCGGCGGGCACCTCGACGGGTACAAAGGCCGCCCCCCCGACTACGACGTAGCCGCCGGCGTAGTGGGGCAGCGTCGCGCTGTCGGTGCAGGCGCTGTGCTGCGCGGGCAGCCCCGTGCCCTGCAACGGTACGTCGAAGGGGCTCTCGTCGGGGTCGTTGCTGTTGAGGCGCAGCATGGCGCTGTGGAGTCCCTCGCGCGTCGGGCGGAACTGTACCTCGATGGGCAGCACATCGCCGGGCGCGAGCGTCGCGGCGACGTTGCCGCCGGGCACGGGGAAACGGGCGGCGTCGGCGCCGTAGAGCGAGAGGGACGTGATGTCGAGGTCGGCCGTGCCCGTGTTGGAAATCGTGAGCACCAGGCGGGCCGTGTCGCCGACGGCCACGCTGCCGAAGCCGAGCGGCAGAGGCGCCGCGGCGATGTCGGGTTCGGACGGAGGCGGGGGGCCGCCGAGTAGCCCCTCGTACACGTACGCGCTGCCCGCGCCGGCGCCCAGGTCGTCGTCGCCCTCGGCCCCCACGAGGCCGTAGTAGCCATCCGCGCTGAGGGCGACCGACATGCCGAACAGGTCGTAATTGGCACCATCGGAGGCGGTAATCCGCGCGCTCTCGGTCCACACGCCGCCCGTCTGCGAGAACACGTAGGCGGCGCCGTTGCCCTGGTAGGGGGCGCCGACAAAGGCGAGGGCGCCATCGGGCGTGAGGGCGACGGATTCGCCAAACGAGAGGACGCCGTCGGCGGGAGAGAACGTGGTCTGCCAGGCCCACGTGCCCCCCGCGCGCCCGTACACGTACACCCCGCCCCCCACGCCGACCGTCCGGCTGCTCGACCCCACCAGGGCGAGGTTGCCGTCCTCGGTCAGCGCGAGCCCCGAGCCGAACACGGCATCGGCGACGGGCGCGGCGATCCACGTTTCCTCCGTCCACGAGGCGCCCGTGCGGCGGAAAAAGTGCACCTGGTGCGTCCTCTTGCCCTTTGCGTCCTCCTCGATGCCGGTCACGAGAGCGGTCGCGCCGTCGCCGCTGAGGGCGACCTCGGTGCCGAACTGAATGTGGTGGTCGGTTGAGGTGGAGTCGCCGGGGGCCAGTTTTGCCTGCTGCGTCCACGTGTCGCCCGTGCGGGCGAAGACGTACACGCTGCCGTTGTTGACGAGCGGGCGGTCGTCGCCAAAGGCGGCGATGGCGGCGTACGCCCCGTCGGCGCTCAGGGCGACGGGGTTGCCGAAAAGGTCGCCCGGAGCGGCATCGGAGGCGGTGAGCTTGGCGGTTTCCGTCCACCCATCCCCCGAGCGCTTGAAGACGTACGCCGAGCCCGACTGCTTGCCGCCGTCGTCGTCCCACTGCGCGCCGACGAGGGCGTACTGGCCGTCGGCGCTGAGGGCGGCGGCGAAAAACTGGTCGCCCGCGGCGGCGTCCGAGGCGGTGAGGCGAGCGGTTTCCGTCCACGCACTGCCCGACCGGGTAAAGACGTACGCGCTGCCGGCGTCCGTGCCCGGCGTGTCGGAGCGGGCGGGGATGAGGGCCGTCTTGCCGTCGGCGCTGAGGGCAACGATCTGGCCGAACTGGTCTTTCGCCGCGCCGTCGTGGGGCAGCAGCCTGGTTTCGGTTTGCGCCCGCAGCAGCGGGGGCGCGAGCATGGCGACGAGCAGCGGGGCGAGGGTTCGGAACGTCGAGAGGCAGGGCAGCAGGGGCATGGCGGCGGGGCAGGGTGACGGGGAGGGCGGGGTGGTGTCTCTCTG
This sequence comes from uncultured Rhodothermales bacterium, assembly GCA_965365535.1. Taxonomy (GTDB): domain Bacteria; phylum Bacteroidota; class Rhodothermia; order Rhodothermales; family BA12; genus CBDUCD01. The sequence goes on from CBDUCD010000135.1 coordinate 4,244, forward strand.
ATGGCGACGGCGGCCCGCATTTCCGGACATCGCCGCCGCACTTTTGTCCTCCCCACCGCCGCTGCCCGCGTGCTATCTCCCTATGATTCCATACCTTGCGCCTTCTGCAGAATCCCCGCGCGCGATGCCCGCTTCCGGCGTGACACCCCTGCTGCACCGCCTCCGCGACGGCGATGCGGACGCCCTGGAGCAACTCGTGCCCCTGCTCTACGGCGACCTCCACGCGCTCGCGCAGCGCCAGCTTCGCCGCGAGCGCGACGGGCACACGCTGGGCGCCACGGCCCTCGTCCACGAGGCGTACCTGAAGCTGGCCGGGCAGCACGCCATCGGCGCCGAGAGCCGGACGCAGTTTCTGGGCGTCGCCGCGACCACGATGCGCCGCCTGCTCGTCGATTACGCCCGCGCCCGGCGGCGTGCCAAGCGCGGCGGCGGCGTGCCACCCGTCCCCCTCGACGGCGTGCTGCCCTTTCTGACGGCGGGCGAGGCCGACGAGATCGTGGCCCTCGACGAGGCCCTGACGCGACTCGAAGCCCTCGACGCGCGGGCGGCGCAGGTGGTGCAGTACCGCTTTTTCGGCGGCTTCAGCCTCGAGGAAACCGCCGACGCCCTCGGCGTCTCGACCAAAACCGTGCAGCGCGCGTGGACGGCGGCGCGGGCGTGGCTGTGCAAAGAGGTACGACTGAACCTGGCACCCTGAAACGATAGCCCCTGGAAAAATGGAACCGCGCTGGCCCCACATCGAGGCGTTGTTTGCCCAGGCCCTCACCCGCGAGCCGGCGGCGCGGGAAGCGTTTCTGCAAGCGGCCTGCCCCCACGACGGCGCGCTGCGCGACGAAGTCGCAGCCATGCTGGCGGCCCTCGACGAGCCCCTCGCCATCGAGGCGCGGCTGCTGGCGCCCGCGGGCACGCCGCCGCCCGGCGCCCGCGTCGGGCCGTACCGGCTGCTCGAACTGCTCGGCGCCGGGGGCATGGGCAGCGTGTGGCTGGCCGAGCACGCCGATGGAACGCTCGACCGGCGCGTGGCCGTCAAGCTCGTCCGGCAGACGTTTGCGCCCGGCGAGGCGGCGGCGCTGGGCCGCCGCTTCAGGGCCGAGCGGCGCATCCTGGCCCGCCTCGAACACCCCGGCATCGTCCGGCTGCTCGAAGCGGGCACGGCGCGCGGCGGGCCGGGGGTGGCGGACGGCACGCCCTATTTCGCTATGGAGGCCGTCCGGGGCCTGCCGCTGACGGATTACGCCCGGCACCACGCGCTGCCGGTGCGCGAGCGCTTGCGCCTGTTTCTGCACGTCTGCGACGCCGTCGCGTACGCGCACCAGCGCCTCGTCGTCCACCGCGACCTCAAGCCCGGCAACATCCTCGTCACCGAAGGCGGCAGCGTCAAGCTGCTCGACTTTGGCATCGCCCGCTTGCTCGAAGGCGGCGACGCCGAACGCGGGGGGACGGAGACGGGCTTCCGCCCCATGACGCGGGCGTACGCGGCGCCCGAGCAGATCCGGGGCGAGGCCCCGACGACGGCGACCGACGTGTACGCCCTCGGCGTCGTCCTCTACGAACTACTCGCCGGGCAACGCCCTTTCCGCGCCGCGTCTCCCGTCCACCTCGAACGCGACATTCTCGACACGTCGCCGCCGCGCCCGAGCAGCGCGCTGATTTCAGGCAGTGGGCCTGTCGCCGCGCACCACCTCAGGGGCGACCTCGACGCCATCGTGCTCAAGGCGCTGCGCAAAGAACCTGACGCCCGGTATGGCTCTGCCGAAGCCCTCGCCGCCGACGTGGGGCGCCACCTGGAAGGGCTGCCCGTGGGGGCCCGCGCGCCGGACGTGGGCTACCGGCTGGCGTCGTTCGTGCGGCGGCACCGGGTGGGCGTCGCCGTTGCGGCGTCGGCCTTCGCGCTGCTCGTCGCCTTTACCGCCCTGCTGGCCGTACAGCAGCAGGCCACGGCCCGCGAGCGCGACGCGGCGCAGGCCACGGCGGCGTTTCTCGAAACCCTCTTCGGCGCCGCCGACCCCCTGGCGGGCGAGCGGCAGGACACGCTCCGCATCGCCGCGCTGCTGGACCGGGGCGCCGAGCGGGCGCGGGCCGAGCTGGCCGGGCAACCCCTCGTGCGGGCGCGGCTGCTGTACACCATCGGGCGGGCGTACGTGCGGCTGGGCGCGCAGCCCCGCGCCCTCTCGCCCCTCGCCGAGGCCGTCGCGCTGCTGCGTGGCGGGCCGGACGGGGCAGCACTGTCGCGTGCCCTTGCCGAGCTGGCCACCGTCCGCAGCGCGCTGTGGGAGCACGAAGCCGCCGAAGGGCTGGCCCGCGAAGCCGTCGCCGAGGCCGTCGCGACGGGCGACGAAGCGCTGCGCGCCCACGCCGAGCGCGTGCTGGGCGTGGTGCTGCTCAACGCCGGCGAGGCCGGGGCGTCCGAAAGGGTGCTGCGCGCCGCCCTGGCGCGGCAGCAGGCTGCTGCGCCGGACGCGCCCGAGGCGACGGAGGCCGCGCAGATGCTGGCGCGGGCGCTGATCGACGGCGGCAAGCTGGCCGAGGCGGAAACGCTGCTCGTCGGGCTCCGCCGAGCACTCGTGCGCGAGGGCGACGACGGCGACCCCCGGCTCATCGGCGTGCTCTCGCCCCTCGCGTTTCTCTACACCATCAGCGGGCGTGTGGACGAGGCCGAGGGGGTGGCGGCGGAAGCCGTGGCGCTGTCGCGGCAGGTGCGGCCCGGCAGCAGCACGCTGGCCGAAATGCTGGCGCTCCACGGCGCCGTGCTGCGCCGCCAGCGCCGCGCCGCCGACGCCGAGCGGGCGCTGCGCGAAGCCCTCGCCCTGCCGCCCATGCGCCCCGAGGCCCGCGCTATTCCCCTGGGCACCCTAGCGTCCGTGCTCGACGACGAGGGGCGGCCGGGTGAGGCCATCGCGGCGCAGCAGGCGGCGGTGCGCGCCCTCGCAGCCGCCAAGCGCCGCGACGCCGGGGCCGCGCGGTACAGCAGCATCAAACTCGCCCGGATGCTGCGCCGGCAGCGGCGCTTTGCCGAAGCCGAGGCTGCTCTCCTTGCCGTGCAGGCCGCCGGGGCGCCCGAGGGTGCGCATCCCGGCAGCGACGGCGTGGCCGGAGCGCTGGACACCCTTTACGCGGAGTGGTCGCGCGCAGGCGGCCCGCTGCGCCGCGCACCCCTGCGGGCGCAGGAGCAGGCGCCGCAGTAACTTTTGACGGCTGCCCCTCCCCGCCCATGCCCGCTGCCCTCAACGCCGAGTTCAAAGCCCGCTGCGCCCGGCTGGAAGG
>CBDUCD010000136.1:0-7420 GCA_965365535.1 uncultured Rhodothermales bacterium
GCATCCTGCAAAAAGCGGACGCCGCGCGTCTCCATGTCGTCCAGCAGCGCGTCAATCTCGCCGAGGGGGCGGGCCGAGGCGTCGCGCAGGGCGTCGCGCGTGGCGGCGAGGTGGGCTTCGAGCGCGGCGAGGTGGGCGTCGTCCTGGGCAAGGGCGTGGCGGCGCGCGGCGAGGGGTGCGGCCAGGTGGCCCAGCAGCGCCCCGGCGGCGTCGAGGGGCGCCGTCAGCTTGAGGCGCAGCCTTTCGGGGCCGGCGAGGGTTTCGCGCACAAAGCGCTCGAACGGCGCAAAGCGGCTGCGCGCCAGCAAATCCTCGCGCGCCGCCGGGCTGGCCACCCTTTTGCTGTCGAAGGCCAGCTCGGCGCTGAGGGGAAACACGTCGGGCGCCGCGCCCAGCTTTTCCTCGACGCCGCGCCGCACGTGCGCTACCACGGTGCCCAGGTCGGCCTCGCTGCGCGCCAGGTCGGCCTTGTTGATGACGACGGCGAGGGCCTTGCCCCATCGCCCGCGGATAAACTCCAGAAACTGCCCCTCGGACTGCGTGAGGGGGCGGTCGTAGCTCGTCACGAACAGCACGAGGTCGGCGCGCGGGATAAAGTCCTCCGTCAGCCGCTGGTGCTCCTCGACGATGGAGTTGGTGCCGGGCGTATCAACGAGGCTCAGGTGCCGCAACAGGTCGGAGGGCACGAACCGGTCCACGAGCCACGCCGACCGCTGCCTTTCCGACGCTTCCGGCCCGTACTGCAGAATCGTGATTTTGGCCGTCGTGGGGATGGGGCCTTCTTCCATCAGCTTTTCGCCGAACAGGGCGTTGATGACGGAGCTTTTGCCCGCGTTGAACTCGCCCACGACGACGAGCAGGAACAGCTCGCCCAGGTGCGCCACCACTTCGTCCACGCGGCGGGCGGCGTCGGCGTCGCCGGCGTCCGCGAGCAGGCGCCCCAGGGCCGTCAGCAGGCGCTTTTCGCTGTCGAGCAGGGGGCGGGCGGATTCGGGCAGCAGGGCGTCCATCGGCAGGCGGCAGAAGTGGCGCCAAAGTACACCGGCCTCCCCGCCCGCGCCGGGCGCATACAACATCGTCAACGCGGGCGCCCGCTCAGGCGGCCTCGGGCGGCGCGGCGTCGGCTTTCTGGAGCGGCGCCAGGCGCACCATCTCGATGCGGTTGGTCGTGGCGTTGAGAATGGTGAAGCGGTAGCCGTCAAAGGCGAACTCGTCATTCGGCGCGGGCACCTCGCCCAGCCGGTCGAGCAGGTAGCCGGCGAGGGTTTCGTAATCGCCCGCGCTCAGGTGCACGCCGAAGCGGTCGGCAAGCGCGTCGAGGCTGGTGCGGCCCGAGGCGATGAGGACGTTTGCGCCCGCGCGCCGCACCTCGTCGGTCTCGTCGTCGAACTCGTCCTGGATGTCGCCGAAAAGCTGCTCGAGCAGGTCTTCGCGCGTGACCAGCCCCGCCGTGCCGCCGTACTCGTCCACCACGATGGCGAGCGAGAGGTTGCGGGCCAGCATCTCGCGCAGCAAATCCTGGGCGCCTTTGCCTTCGGGGACGAAAAAGGCGGGCCGCAGCATGGCTTCGAGCGACGCGGGCTGGCCGAACAGGTCGAAGGCGAAGGCGATGCCGACGATGTGGTCGAGGTCGTCGCGGTACACGGGCAGGCGCGAGTGGCCCGTGGCGATAAATCGCTGCCGCACCTCGTCGAGCCCGGACTGCGCCTCGACGCCCGCGATGTCGGGGCGGGGCACCATCACCTCGCGGACGCGCAGCGTGCCGAGGGCCAGCACGTTCGAGAGCACGTCGTCCTCGTCGTCGCGGCGCACCTCGATGTCGCGGTTTTCCTGGAGCAGGATCTCGAAGTCGCGGCGGATGAACTGGGCAAAGTCCTCGGCGTCGGCGCGGAACAGGCGGGCGAGCAGGCCCGAGGCGCCGCCGGCCACCTTGACGAGCAGCCAGAGGGCGTAGTAGAACAGCCGCAGCGGCAGCCCCAGCACGAACACGGCGCGGTTGGCCGTCTCGCGGGCGATGGACTTGGGGATGATCTCGCCAAACATGAGCACGACGACGGACGCAATCGTCGTCTGCGTGGCCAGCACGAGCACGTCGGCGACGCCGGCGCCCAGCCCCATCACGCGCGCGAACAGGTACTGGAGCGGCGGGTCGAGGTAGAAGGCGACGAGGGTCGAGTAGAGCACGAGGGCGAGGTTGGTGCCCACGAGCGTCGTCGTGAGAAACGTGGCCGGGTCGCGCAGAAAGCCCAGCACGGCCTGGCCGGCGCTACCGCTGCGCCGCGCCTCGACCTCGACGCGCAGCCGGCTGGCCGTCACGAACGCGATCTCCGCCCCGGCGAAAAACGCCACCAGGGCCAGCATGAGCAGGATGAGGAGAAGGTCCATGGGCGGCGTGTCGCGTTACCGGCCCTGCCAGGCGGGCGCGCGCTTTTCGAGAAAGGCGGCGGCGCCTTCCTTCAGGTCGTCCGTGGCGCAGGCCTGGCCGAAGAGTTCGGCTTCGTAGGCCAGCCCCTCGGCCTGGGGACGGTCGGCGGCGTAGAGGGCGCGCAGCGACAGGGCGACGGCGACGGGCGCTTTGGCGGCGATCTTTTTCGCCATCGCGCGGGCGGCCCCGACGGCTTCACCCTGCGGCACCACCTGGTTGACGAGGCCGATTTCGTAGGCGCGGCGGGCGTCCACCCGGTCACCCGTCAGGATCATCTCGAGGGCCCGCCCGCGCCCGACGAGGCGCGGCAGCCGCTGCGTGCCGCCGTAGCCCGGCAGGATGCCCAGGTTTACCTCGGGCTGCCCGAAAACGGCGTTTTCGGCGGCCACGCGCAGGTGGCACGCGAGCGCCAGCTCGCAGCCGCCGCCCAGCGCGTAGCCGTTCACGGCGGCAACGACGGGCACCTGCATCGCTTCGAGCTGCCCGAACACCTCTTGCCCCCGCCGCGCAAACCGGGCACCGCTCTCGGCGTCGAGCCGGGTAAACTGCCCGATGTCGGCGCCCGCGACAAACGCCTTGTCGCCCGCGCCCGTCACCACGACGGCTTTTACCGACGCGTCCGAGGCCGCCCGTTCCACGGCCTCACCCAGCGCGTCCATGAGTTCGAGGCTGAGGGCGTTGAGCTTGTCGGGCCGGTTGAGCGTGAGCGTGAGGATGCCGTCGGCACCGACGTCGTAGAGCACGAGGGACATGGAGAATCGGGTTGGTTGATCGTTCGCTGCGCGCACTCGTCGTGGGTTGTTGGTAGGAGAGCACACCAGGTTGCTGCGTACCGGCAAGCCAGCATCACAACCTACTACCCACCACCACAACCCACTAACCGCGCGTTTTCTGGCGCGGCTGGAGGGGGTCGGAGGCGGGCGGCGCCTCGTCGAGCCCTTCGATGCCGTCGAGAATCGAGCCCGGCCCCGACAGGTCGCTGGCGGCAAACACGTCCTCGACCTGCTGGACGGCCTTTTCCGTTTCCTCGACCTCGGACAGGAGCGTGTCGAGCTGGAACGTGATCTCCTCGGGGTTGCGCATCGTGAGCGACTGCTCGTGGATGTACTGCGTCACGTCCTCGATGGTAGCCAGCTGGGCGTCTATGATCTCGATGTTTTCGCGGCCCTTTTTGAAGCGGTCGAGGCGGTTCATGAGCACGCGCAGGCGGCGCTCTTTGATAGCACGCACCCGCGGCGGATCGTCCGTCATGTCCTGCTGCAGGGCGGCGATGGCGGCGCTGACCTCGCTCTGCGTGCTCTGCTGCATGGCCACCTCGTAGCGCTCGCGCTGCTGGAGCAGGTTGAGGTACGAGTCAATGAGGCCGTCTATCTTTTTGAGGTGGCTGTCGAGCAGGCCCTGCGAGGCATACGAGAGCTTTTCGTAGTTGGCCTGGATTTCCTTTTCGAGCCGCCGCAGCCGGGCGTAGCGCCGCTGGTTCTGGCGGTCGAGCACGTTGAAGATTTCCTTCTGCGAGGGCGCCTTGTGGCGCTCGGCGGCTTTCTGCGACCGGATGACCTTCTGGAAGCGCGGGTCGCGCGGCACGATGCCCAGAAACATCAGCTCGCCCGCGCCGGCCAGCAGCAGGATGAGGTTGAACAGGATGTTGCTGCCCCCGACGCCGCCCGCCACGAACGCCGTCAGCATGGCGACGAGCAGAAACGTGAGGTTCCACGGGTGCAGAAACGCCTCGCGGGTGTAGTTGATGTCGCGGTCGTTCATGGGAAGTGGGCCGGTCAGCGGCGGCGGCCCAGCGTTTTTTCGGGAAGGGAGGCTGGGGGCGGCGCGGCGTCCGGGGCGTCGGCCCGCCCCAGGCTTTTGTCCGTCGGCGCGGGCGGCGCCTGGGGCACGGGGCCGCCGAGCGAGGCTTTCATCTGCTCGACGACCGAGCGGGCGCGGGCGCGCGCGGCGTCGGCTTCGAGCTTTTCGGCCTGGGCGGCCTTTTCGAGGGCGTCGGCGGCGGCGTTGCGTTCCCCGGCGGCCTCGCTGGCGATTTCGAAGCGGGCCTCGCCCTGCGCCGTCTCGCGCGCGAGGGCGTCCATCGTCTCGTCGTAGGTGCTGCTGGGGTCGAGGGCGCCGGCGATTTCGCCCAGCGCGCGGGCCAGCCGGCCCTGCCGCCCGGCGTCGCGCGCCTGCGCCTTGAGGCTCTGGAGCTTGCGCAGGTGCGCCTTTTCCTGGGCTTTCAGCCGCTCGAATTCTTCTGGAGACATGGGGGTGGGTGGGGTTGGTTGACGCTCGCTCTGCTCGCTTGTGGCTGGTTGTTGGTAGGAAAAGCAGGTCGAGAGCTGCGCGCCGCCACGCTACCGTTTACGACCAACTACCCACCACCTGCAACCTACTCACCCGCCGTGCGCTCGCGGCCCAGCGTGCGGCCGTCGCCGCCGCTCGTGGTGGGGGCGTCGGGGATTTCGAGCGACGGGCGCGGCGCGGGTGCGGGCGCGGCCTCGTCGGTCATGCCCATTTCGAGCTTGAACTGCTTGACGACCTCGGCGGCCCGCAGCGCCTCGGCGTCCTCCTCGATGCGCAGCGACTGCGTGTCGATGGAGTCGAGGGCGATTTCCATGCGCGCCTCGTTTTTGGCCGTCTGCTCGTTGATGCGCGTGATCATCTCGCCGTGCGTCTGGTCAATGCCGCCCACCTCGAACTGTTCGAGGGCGTCGGCGACCTTGGCCTGCCACTTGGCCCGCTCGTGGGCGCGCAGCGCCTCGCGCGCCTCGTCTATCTTGCGCTCCTTTTCGCGCATAAAGGCCTTTTTGACCTGGAGCGCCTTGTCGTAGGCCGCACTCGCGTAGCGGAGCTGCTCTTTCGACTTCTCGACGCGGTTGCGGGCGCCTTCGAGTTTCATCGCGTACTGCTGCGCGATGTCGTCGCGGCCCGCCTGAATCGCCGCCTTGACCTTGCTCGTCGTCTCGAGGATTTCGCGCTCGGCGCTGGCGACCTCTTTCTGGAGCAGGAGCACATTCGCCTTTACGGTGGCGATGTTCTCGTTCATCTTGGGCACCTGGTCGTTGAGCTCGCGGATGTTCTGCTCGAGGATGAGGCGCGGGTCCTCCATGGCCGAAATGGCGCCGCCGAAAATGGAGCGGACGAGGCGGCTGAAACGTTTCCAGACAGACATGTGCAGGGCGGTAAGTCGCGGGAAATATAGTGTCGGGCGGGCTGTAACGGGGCAAGACCTGGGAAGATGCACCCCCGCCGGGCGCGCCCGGTGTAGCCACATCTTCGCAGCACGGCTGCCGCCGGTGCGCTTTTATGGAGCCTGTTTCTTTTCCGCGCCCATGCCCCTCATGCAAGACCTTCCCGACACCACGGCCACGCCCGACACGCTGGCCGTCAACGCCGACCCGGGCATCGTGCTCGACAAGGTGAACGCGCTGATAGACGGCTTTTTCCGCATCGTGCCCAACCTGGTGCTGGCTGTCGTCGTGTTCGTGGTGTTTCTGCTGCTGGCCCGACTTATTCGCGGCGGGGTGCGCAAGGCGTCGCACGGGCGGCGCGGCGAAAACGTGGCCCTCGTGCTGGGGCGGCTGGCGGGCGTGGGCGTGCTGTTCGTGGGCCTGCTCGTGGCCGTGGGCATCGTGTTTCCGACGGTCAACGGCGCCACGCTGCTGCAGCTGCTGGGCGTCGGGTCGGTGGCCATCGGCTTCGCCTTCCGCGACATCATGCAGAACTTTCTGGCGGGCCTGCTCATCCTGCTGCGGCAGCCTTTCCGCGTGGGCGACCAGATCGTGTACCAGGACTTCGAGGGCACGGTCGAGACGATCGAGACGCGCGCCACGATGGTCAAAACCTACGACGGCACGCGCGTCATCATCCCCAACGGCGAGATTTACACCAATGCCGTGCGCGTCAACACGGCCTACGACAAGCGGCGCAGCGAGTACGTCGTCGGCATCGGCTACGGCGACGACCTGCGGGCGGCGCACCAGATCATGCTCGACACGGTGCGCGGCGTCGAGGGCGTGCTGGCCGACCCCGCGCCCGAGGCCCTCACGGTGAACCTGGGCGAATCCACCATCGACGTCAAGCTGCGCTGGTGGACAAAGCCCGCGCGCCTGGACGTGGTGACCATTTCGAGCGAGGTGCTCACGTCGGTCAAACTCGCCCTCGACAAGGCCGGCATTGACATGGCGTTTCCGACGCAGGTGGTGCTGTTCCACGACCAGACCGAGGCGACGGACGGCGACCGGACGCGGCAGCGCGAGGGCTGGCCCGCGGGCGACGATCCGCCCGAGCCGGGAGGCGTGGCGCGCGTGCTGGCCCGCCGCAACGGCCACGACGGCCACAACGGCGGATCGCCGGGCGGGGCGCAGGCGTGAGGCGGCGGCTGTTTGCCTTTTTCGAGACCTTGCGGGCCTCGTACTGGTTCGTGCCGTCGGTGATGACCGTCGCGGCCATCGCGCTGGCGCTCGGGCTCGTGTACGTGGACAACCGGGTGGGCAGCGGCTGGATCGGGCGGCTGTCGTGGCTTTATGCCAACAAGCCCGACGGCGCCCGCACCGTTCTCTCCACCATCGCCGGCTCGATGATTACCGTGGCGGGCGTCACGTTTTCCATCACCATTGCCGCCGTGGCGTACGCGACGAGTCAGTTCGGGCCGCGCCTGTTGAGCAGCTTCATGCGCGACCGGGGCAACCAGATTACGCTGGGCACTTTCATCGCCACGTTTATCTACTGCCTCGTGGTGCTGCGCACCATCCGCGCCGCCGACGAGCCGCCGCCGGGGGGCACGCAGGCCAGCGCCGACCTGGTGGCGGCGTTCGTGCCGCAGATTGCCATGCTGGCCGCCCTCGGGCTGGCCCTCGCCTCGACGGGCGTGTTCATCTACTTTATCCACCACGTCCCCGAGCAGATCCACGCCGGGCGCGTCGTGGCCCGCATCGGGCGCGAGCTGGTGCAGAGCATGGAAAAGCTGTTCCCCGAAAACGGCGCCGCGCCGGCGTTCGGCACCGGCGG
>CBDUCD010000137.1:0-7369 GCA_965365535.1 uncultured Rhodothermales bacterium
CATCCCCATGCAACTCCAGAACGCCACCATCGCCGTCACCGGCGCCTCGTCCGGGCTGGGCAAAGCGTTTGCCGTCGCCCTCGTCGCCGAGGGGGCGCGCGTGTTCGGCCTCGCCCGGTCGGAAGAAAAGCTGGCCGTGCTCCACGACGCGCTGGGCGAGCGTTTCACCCCCGTCGCGTGCGACGTGCAGGACGAAAAGCAGGTCGAGAAAGCCTTTGCCGCGATGCTGAAAGCGACGGACGGGCGGCTCGACGCGCTTGTCAACAACGCCGGGCTGGGGCAGTTCGGGCCTGTCGCCGGGATGGACGTGGCGGCGTGGGACGTGGTGATGGAAACCAACCTGCGGGGCGTTTTCCTGTGCACGCGCGCCGCCCTCGCGCCCATGAAGGCGCAGAACGAGGCAGGCGGCTTTGGCGGCCACATCGTCAACATCGCGTCCGTCGCCGGCCTGGTGGGCAACCCCAACCTCGCGGCCTACAACGCCAGCAAGTTCGGGCTGCGCGGCTTTTCCGAAGCACTCATGAAAGAGGTGCGCGGCGACGGCATCCGCGTGACGTGCTTCTACCCCGGCTCCATTGCAACCGAGTTTGCGCAGACGGCAGGCACGTCGGGTTCGGGCAACCCCATGCGCGCCGAGGACATCGCGGCCACGCTCGTGCACGTGCTCCGCGCGCCGGACAACTACCTGATTTCCGAGGTCGCCATGCGCCCCTTGCGCCCGCAGGGGTAGGCCGCGTATTCGCCATACCCTCACGGCGCGCGCGCATCCCGGCAGGGGCAGCGGGGTTGGATGACGCTCAAAAGGGTCGCCCGGCGCGAAAAGGCCGGGCGTTTTTGTTGCAACGGAAGGCTCGGTGCGAAAGGAGTCGGCTGTTGAAAGCAGACAGCCAGACCCCCCGGGGCGCAGGTGCGCTCCGGCGATTTCTTGCACCGCGTGCCCCTCCGGGCCGCCCGTACCACCTTTCCGCTTGAACACGTTCGACACCCTGGGCCTGCGCCCCGAAATCGCGCAGACCGTAGCCGAGCAGGGCTACACCCTCCCCACGCCCATCCAGGCGGCCCTCATCCCCGTGCTGCTGGCCGGGCGCGACGCCATCGGGCAGGCGCAGACGGGCACGGGCAAAACCGCCGCCTTTGCGCTTCCCATCCTCCAGCGGCTCCAGCCCGGCGGCGTGCAGGTGCAGGCCCTCGTGCTCGTGCCCACGCGCGAGCTGGCCGTGCAGGTGGCCGCCGCCACGCACACCTACGGCCAGGCGCTGGGCGCCCGCGTGCTGCCCGTCTATGGCGGCCAGCCCTACGGGCGCCAGATCGGGCGGCTGCGCAAAGGCGTGGACATCGTGGTGGGCACGCCGGGACGCCTCATTGACCTCATTGACCAGGGCGCGCTCGACCTGGGCGCCGTCCAGACCGTCGTGCTCGACGAGGCCGACGAGATGCTGTCGATGGGCTTTGCCGACGACCTCAAAACCATTCTCGACCGCGTGCCCGACGAGCGGCAGACCGTGCTGCTCTCGGCTACCATGCCGCGCGAAATCCAGCACATCGCCCGCACGTACCTGCGCAACCCGCAGGTGTGCGCCATCGAAAGCACGCAGCGCACCGCCGCCGACATCGAGCAGCGCGCCTACCTCGTCCGCGACGCCGACCGCTTCGCCGCCCTGACGCGCCTGCTCGAAACCGAACCCGTCACGAGCGCCCTCATCTTTGCGCACACGCGCGTGGCGACGAATGAACTGGCCGAAAAGCTCAACCTGCACGGCTTCGCCGCCGACGTGCTCAACGGCGAGATGACCCAGTCGGCCCGGACGGACACGCTCGGGCGCTTCCGCAGCGGGCGCGTCAAGCTGCTCGTGGCGACGGACGTGGCCGCGCGCGGCCTCGACATTGACAGCGTCTCGCACGTGTTCAACTACGACCTGCCGCGCGACCCCGAGGTGTTCGTGCACCGCGTGGGCCGCACGGGCCGGGCGGGCAAGTCGGGCGTGGCCATCGCCCTCGTGCCGCCGCACGGGCGCGGGCGGCTGCGCACGATCGAGAACTACACGCGCCAGACCATCACCGTCCACCCCATCCCCACCGCCGACGCCATCGAGGCGCACCGCGACCAGCAGGCCCTGGAGCGGTTGACGGACGTGATCGCGCGCGGCGACGCGGCCCGTCAGCGCGACCTCGTCGAGGCGCTCGTCGCCGCCGGCCACAGTCCGCTCGACATCGCCGCCGCCGCCCTCGCCCTGGCCCGCGCCGACGAGGCGTCCCGTCCCATCGCGCCCGTGCGCGAAGCCGCCGAGCCCTACGGCAAGCGCGCTTCCAGCCCGCGCCCCGACGACCGGGGGCAGGACGACAGCGCCCGCGTGCAGATCAGCCTGGCCACGGGCCACGAGGACGGCATCGGGCCGCAGCACGTGCTGGGCACGCTCGTCAACGAAGGCGGCATCCCGCGCCACGCCGTGGGCAAGATCCGCATCCGCGCCCGCCACACCGTCGTGGACGTGCCGGTGCGCTTTGCCGACCGGCTGCTGAGCCACGGTGGCCCGCTGCGCGTGGGCCGTCAGCACGTGGCCGTCGGGCGCGCCTGAGTTCGGGTAGCGCAAAAAGCAGAAGGCCGGGCCTCCCCACAGAGGGAAGCCCGGCCTCTTTTTGTTTATGGTGCCGGGGTTAGAACGGCAGGTCGAACGAGCCGGCGGTGACGAGTGGGAGGGCGGCTTCGCGGCGCAGCAGGGGTGCCGTGAACGGCTTTTTCTGCACGGCTGCGGGCATGTGCTGGTTGTTCATGGACGTGGAAGGTTAGAGAACGTCGAGGAGGCGCCTCAGCGGGCGAGGGTGAGCAGGCGGGTAAAGTGGCGCCCGCCCGCTTCGAGCCGGATCACGTACAGCCCCGAGGGCAGCCCGGTGCCGTCGAACGTCGCCTGCTGCCGGCCCGCGCCCATCGTGCCGTTGACGAGGACGGCCACCTCGCGCCCGAGCACGTCGTACACGGCCAGCCGCGCGGGGCCTGCCTGGTCGAGCGAGAAAGGAATGGCCGCCACGCCTGCTGTCGGGCTGGGCAGCGCCGCGCCCAGGGCGAGGCCCTCCATCGCGTCGGACTGGACGCCCGTGAGCGTGAAGTCGGGGTCCACGTTGATGGTGCGGTCGCAGCCGTCCGTCACGTTGAGGAAAAACGACACGCGCGGCACGTCCGGGTTGGCCCGCGCGATGGGGAAGTACACGGCAAACTGCTCGGCGCCGGCCTCGAACGTGAACGCGTCGCCGGCACGCGTCACGCCCGGTAGGGGCGTTTCGCTGGCGTCCTCGGGACTGCCGACGGTCAGGTTGTGCGTGTTGTAAAACTCGTAGCGCGTGCCACCCTGCGGCGTGAACACGACCACGAAGGCGCGCGTGGCGGTGCCGTTGAGTTCGTAGCCGCCCGGGTAGAAGGGCAGCGTCGCCGGGTCGGCGCAGGCGTCGTCGCTTTCGCAGGCGTCGCCGATGCCGTTGTCGTTGGCGTCGGCCTGGTCGGCGTTGGCCACGTTGGGGCAGTTGTCGTCCTCGTCTGCGATGCCGTCGCCGTCGGTGTCGGTGCCGATGCCGCCCTCGGTGTCGGAGGCGGCAATGATGAGGTTGTCGAAGGCCGCGTAGCCGCTCTGGGTGAGGTCCCACTCCAGGCGCACCGTGCCGCTGGTGGCCGCCGAGCCGTCGAGCGCGACGACGTGGTGCGTCCAGTTGAACGTCCACTGATCAGCGCCCTGCGGGCCGGTGATTTCTTGCTGGTCGAGCAGGGTGCCCGTGCCGAGGCCGCCGCTACCACCGGGGTCGTCGTAAAGGGTGAGCCGGTAGATGGGGTCGGCAACGCCGAAAGGCCCGCCGCAGCCGTTCACGTCAATGGACGAGATGTCGAGGCTGACGTTGAGAAACTTGCGCCCCTGCAGGTCGAACGTGAGGCCGAGCCGGTCGTCCTGCGTGCTCGCCAACATGCCGATGGCGTAGTTGCCGCCCGTGCCCGAGGGGTCGCTGTAGGTGCCCGAGGCGTCGGTGACGAGGACGGCCTCGACGGTAAAGGTTTGCTGGAAAAGGCCCTGCGGCGTCCCGAAAAGCGTGTTGATGGGCGTCTGGTCGAGGGCAAAGCCGCAGTTGCGCACGATGGGCTGGTTGGGCGTCTCGAAGTCGTTGTCGTAGAGCACGATGGTCTGGGCGCGGGCCGGCCCGGCGGCGCCGGCGAGCAGGGCGGCGAACAGCGCTGCAATGCAGCGCACCTGTAGGCTCTTTTTCATAGCCTTGCGGGGGTTTGGGGGTAAAAAGTCTGCCGTTGGCGCCCGGATAAATACAGATGGGGGCAGGCCGGCGGCGCGATAGTCCCACCACGTTAGGGCGCGGAATGTTAACTTTTGGCGCAAGGGTCGGACTCTTTCGGCCCGTCTGCAGAGGGCGGCGTCGGGCGTAGCCCCCGTGCCCGTTGCCCCGCGCTGTTCTGGACCGTCCAACCTCCACCGCCATGCACCGTCGAACCTTTGTCCGCGCTGCTGCTGCCGGCGCGGGCGCCGCCACCCTCGTCGCCTGTGGCGGGCAGCACGCGGGCGGCGAGGCCCCTGCCGTGCAGACGGGAGGGCAGCGGCTGCGGTGGCAGCTCGTGTCGTCGTTTCCGCGGGCGGCAAGCATTCTTTACAGCCCCGCCGAGAAGCTGGCCGCGCGCGTGGCCGACCTCTCGGGCGGGCGCTTCCAGATCCGCGTCTTTCCCGGCGGCGAACTCGTGCCCGCCCTCGAAGTGATGGGCGCCGTGCAGCGCGGCACCGTGCAGATGGGCCACACGGCCAGCTACTACTATAAGGGCGTTGACCCGGCTTTTGCCTTCGACTGCACCGTTCCTTTCGGCCTCACGTCGCGGCAGCAGACGGCGTGGCTGCTCTATGGCGGGGGCATGGAGAAATTGCGGGCGCTGTTTGCGGGCGTGGACGTCGTGAACCTGCCCGGCGGCAACACGGGCGTGCAGATGGGCGGCTGGTTCCGACGCGAAATAGGCGGCCTGGCCGACCTGCGCGGGCTGGCCATGCGCATTCCCGGCATGGGCGGCGAGGTGATGAGCCGGCTGGGCGTGAACCCGCAGGCCCTGGCCGGCGGCGACATCTACCCCGCCCTCGAGCGCGGCGTCGTGGATGCTGCCGAGTGGGTAGGGCCGTACGACGACGAGAAGATGGGCTTTGCGCGCATCGCCCCGCACTACTACGCCCCCGGCTGGTGGGAGCCCGGGCCGGCCCTGTCGTTCTACGTGAACCGGCAGGCGTGGGAAGGGCTGAGCCAGGCGTACCGCGACCTGCTCGAGGTGGCCGCCGCCGAGGCCAGCCTCGCCATGCAGGCCGAGTACGACGCCCGCAACCCCGAAGCCCTCCGCCGCCTGGTGGAGGGCGGCGCCCGGCTGCACCTGTTCCCCGCCGACGTGATGGAGGCCGCGCGCCGCGAAACCACCGACGTGCTCGAAGCACTGGCCACGGCGCACGCCTCTTTCCGCGACATCTACACGCCGTGGAAGGCGTTCCGGACGGAAAGCGCCGCCTGGTTTGCCGTCGCCGAGCAGCCGTTCGCGCAAGTTGCCTTTCCGCCCTTTCCACGCTGACGCCGGCAGAAGGCGCGCCGTGCGGTAGATTGCGGCCCCCATCCTCCACCCGACGGCCCTGTATGTACGGACGCGCCCTGCCTTCCTTTTTTGCGCGCGCCGCGCCCCTCGCCCTGCTGCTGCTGCTCGTGGCGGCGCCGGCGTACGCGCAGCACGGACCCGCCGAGGAGGGTTCGTTTCTGCTGCGGCTGCTGCTCATCCTCGCCGCCGGCTGGGGCGGCGGGCTGCTGGCCACGCGCGTGGGCTACCCCGCCGTGCTGGGCGAACTCTTGACGGGCATCGTGCTGGGGCCGCCGCTGCTGGGCGTGCTCTCGGGCGGCGCCGGCATCGCCATCGTGGCCGAAGAAGGCATCCTCCTGATGATGCTCTACATCGGCATGGAGATAGACCCCGAGGAGCTGCGCAAGGCGTCGCGGACGGCGTTTCTGGCCGCCCTGGGGGGCTTTTTCACGCCGTTTCTGCTGGCCTACGCCGCCGCGCTGTGGGCGCACGGCGCCGGCATCCTCGTGACGGACAGCCCCCACATCGCCGGCCTGTTTCTGGGCATGGGCGCCGGCATCACGTCGGTTGCCACCAAAAGCCGCATCCTCGTCGACCTCGAACTGCTCGACACGCGCGTGGCCCAGGTGCTCATTGCGGGCGCGCTGTTTGCCGACTTTCTGCTGCTGCTCATTTTCGCGGGCGTGGTGGGCGTGGCCGAGCAGGGCAGCGTGGACGTGATGGCCCTGGTGCTGCTGGCGGCCCGCGCGGGCGCCTTTTTCGTGACGGCAGGCGTGGTGGGGCTGGTGGTGCTGCCCCGGCTGGGGCCGTACGTGCAGGGCATGGGGCGCGGCACGCTGTTCACCTTCGTGCTCATCGTCGGCCTCTTTTTCGCCGAGGGCGCCGAACTCGCCGGCCTGCACGGCATCCTGGGCACGTTTGTCGCCGGCCTGTTTCTGCGCGACACCGTTTTCGGGCACACGCTCAGCAAGGCCATGCTCGACCTGGTGCGCAACACGTCCATCCACTTTCTGGCGCCCGTGTTTTTCGTGTCGGCAGGCTTTACCGTCACCTTTGGCGTGTTCCGCGACAACTTCGGGCTGCTCTCGCTCCTCATCGTGCTTGCTATCGTGGGCAAGACGCTGGGGACGATGGTGTTCTACCTGTTCACGGGGCGCGGCTGGAAGGAAGGGCTCGTGGTGGGCGTGGGCATGAACGGGCGCAGCGGCGTCGAAATCATCGTCGCCCAGATCGCCCTCGCGCGCGGACTCATCGGGGCCAACGTGTTTTCGCTTCTCGTCTTTACCTCGCTCGTGACGACGCTGCTGGTGCCGCTTTTCATCCGCCTGGGAACGGCGTGGCTGGCGCGCATGGGCGCGCTCGACCGCTCGGGCGCCCGCGAGGGCACGGTCATCATCGGCGGCGGACCGCTGGCGCGGCGCGTCGCGGCGGCGCTGGTGCAGCGCGGCGCCCGCGTGACGCTGATGGACCGCAACCAGGCGAATGTGGCCCGCGCCCAGCGCGACGGCCTCGACGCCCGCGTGGGCAGCGCCCTCGACGAGGAAGCCCTCATGCAGGCCGGCGCCAGCAAGGCCGAGCATTTCATGCTGATGACGCCCAACGCCGAACTCAACACGCTCGTGGCCCAGATTGCCCGCTCCTCTTTTGGCGTGCCGCACATTCTCGTGCCCGACCTGAGCCAGCGCGTGGGCACGCGCGCCGTGCGCGAGCACGTGGGCGCCGAGCCGCTTTTCGGCGAAAGCTTCAGCCTGACCGACTGGGACTTCTACGCCAACCGCGGCGACC
>CBDUCD010000138.1:0-7368 GCA_965365535.1 uncultured Rhodothermales bacterium
GGCGTCGTTGCGGCCCTTTTACCACCCGGTGCGGGGCCGGGTAGCCGCAGCTTCACATTTTCTCCCTTTTGCCCCGAACCCGGTTCCCGCCGGGCGGTTAAGACCCTTATGCAAAGCATTTATCCCATGCGTCCCCGAATTGGCATCACCGCGCGTTTCGAGCACGGCGAGCAGCGCCTGGCGCACCATTACGCCGAGGCCGTGGCGGCGGCGGGCGGCCTGCCGCTCGTGGTGCCCGCCCTCACCGACGCCGCGCTCGTCGAAGCCCTCGTCGAAACCCTCGACGGCCTCGTGGTGACGGGCGGCCCCGCCGTGACGCGCGGCCTGGTGGGCACGCTGCCCCCCGACCTCGCCCCGTGCGACGCCCACCGCGAGGCGGCAGACGCGGCCCTGCTGACGGCTTTTCTGGCGACGGACAAGCCCGTGCTCGGCATCTGCTACGGGATGCAACTCCTCAACGCCTTTTACGGCGGCACCCTCTACGCCGACGTGGAATTGCAGCACGAGGGCGCCCACGTGCACAGCGACCGGCGCGGCGGCACGCCCCACCCGCTCCACGTGGTGCCCGGCACCGTCGTGGCACGCCTTGCCGGCGAGGGCGACCTGGAGGTCAACACGCGCCACATCCAGGGCGTCGCCCGGCCCGGCGAGGGCCTCGTCGTCTCGGCGACGGCGCCCGACGGCGTCGTGGAAGCCATCGAGACGCCCGACGGGCGCGTCGTGGGCGTGCAGTTCCACCCCGAAGGGATGGGCCGTGCCGGCCTGCCTTTTTTCGAGCACCTGACGGCGCGGGCCCTTAAAGGCGCCCTCACCCTCCGATAACCCTACGAAGTACCCTTTCCAGATGAGCGAACTGTCCGACCCCCTCGACCCTCTCCCCAACCCCGCCGCGCAGATTTCGGAGGGCCGGACGCCCGGCTCCCTCGACGCGCACCCGGCGCCCGCCGCGGAAGAACTCCTCGACCCCGAAGTCCGGCGGGCGTGGGGGTGGGCCGGCAAGGCAGGCTTCGCCTCGCTGGTGGCCATCGTGGTGCTGCTGGGGCTGACGGGGCGCCTGGAGGCGCTCGCGCAGGACCTGCTGGCCAGCTTCGGCGCCCCGCCCGCGACGGCACCCGCCGAGAGCGCCATCGAAAAAGAGGCGCCCGCGCCCGCCGCGCCCACGGTGCGGTTCCGCGACATGCCGCAGCATCCCGACAACCTCTACAAACCGTACTTCGCCGGCGAACTCATCGGCGACGCCTCGGCAGACCCGCGCCTGCAACTCATCGCGCCCTTCCGGCAGTACATGTCGCTCTACGAACAGCGCCAGGGCCAGGACGACAACTTCTCCATCCGCGTCGTGGACGACCGCTCGGGCGAGACGCTCGAACTGTTCACCCTCGAAGGCCAGAAAACCCTTTTCAAGCGCAACGGCCACGCCGACTGGAACGCCATTGACCGGCTGCGGCGCACGGAAACGTCGCGCCTCGTCCAGAAGTGGGCCGACAAAGGTGTGCCGCGCGCCGACGTGACCGTCAAGTGGGGCCGCGCCAACCAGGTGCGCGAGGCCCGCGAGCGCGAGCTGCCCTACATCCTGTATGAAGTGCGGCTGGCGCGCTACCTCGGCCTGAGCCTGCTGGCGACGGAGATCGGCACGGTCGAGACGTTCAACGACGACAAGCTCGTCTCCTCCGTCGGCGCCCGCTCGCGCTACCAGATGATGCCCTACATCCTCCGGCAGCGCGGCATCAACCAGTACACGCTGCCCACGGGCGGCGGCCAGCGCGTGCAGGTGGTCGAGGAGTGGCACCCGCTCTTGACGATGGAGCCCGCCTTTATGACGCTGCGCGGCTACGCGAACGCCGTCGGCCACGAGGTGCCCGGCATCTCGTCCTACCACACGGGGCCGGGCAACATCTACAACGTGTACCGGATGTACCTCACCGAAGGGCAGCACTTCTACTCGCCCGACGCCAGCGTGATGGACGCCTACATGTGGGCCCTGACGGAAGGCTACCCCACCATTTCGAGCAAGACGAGCTTCAAGACGTACTCGCGCGGGTACGTGGCCTCGGCCTACGGCGCCCTGCTCGCCACCGACACCCTCCCCATCGACACGACGATGACGTACCGGGGCGACCGCGTGCAGCTGGCCGAGGGGCAGGAGATTTTCCTCAGCCAGCTGCTGCACATGCTGCGCGGCGCCGACCTGGACTGGGGCGCCGCCGAGGGCGACTCGCTTTCCGACTACCAGCGCTTCCGCCGCCTCAACCCGCACATGGCGCTGCCCGCCGCCGACGAGAAAAACGTCGTGCCCGTGAGCGGCGACGTGCGCCTGACGGCCACGTCGGGCGGCAGCGCCGTCCGCTTTTTCCTGCCCCTGGGCGCCACGCGCGTGCTGACGCGGCAGAAGCCCGACCTGCTCGACCCGCGCGCCACCTTCCGCTACGACGGCCACACCTTCGAGCGCTCGGCGCGCGACGAGACGCTGTGGGACCGCGAGTACGCCGACCTCATCGAGGCCTCGGCCAACTTCGGTTTCACGTTCGAGAACCGGGCGCGCCTCGAACGGCTGGCCGACCAGTTCGAGCGCATGGCACAGGAAAACCCGACGTTTTACCGCCTTGCCCAGCTCGACGCCATCCGCACGCACCGCACCATGTGGCGGACGGGCGTGTGGGAAAAGCTGGCCGAAACCGCTGAAGCCGTCAAGGGCACCACGCCCGCCCCCGTGCTGCCGCCCGAAAACCCCACCACGTCGGCGGGACGCTGATGGTTTGTTTGTCGGGTTTGCCGGGTTTGTCAGCCAAGCAGGTCTGCACGACGACGTCGTCATTGCGAGGCGCGCAGCGCCGTGGCAATCTCGCTGGCAGGTAGCTGAACGACGAGGTTGCCCCGCAAGCGGAATCTTCGACTTCACTTCGTTCGCAACGACATTCCCCGCGCACTTCTGCAGACCTACCTGGCTCAACAACCATGGTCGTCGGCGAGCAGAGCCAACCTTTGTTACAGGCCGCACAATGCCGTAACCCTCCACCCGTAACCACTCCGGCATCAACCTGGCGGCGCCTGCCGTGTTGAGAAGGGCAACCAACAGCCCCGGCTGCTTTTCAACATAGATCCCCGCTGCCATGACTACCAACACCCACACTTCCGACCTGTCGCTGCGCTGGACGATGCGCGCCGTTGGCCTTTTGCTGGCCGCCGCCTGCGCCTACCTCCTCACCCGCGACATGGTGCGCACCGGTGAAGCCATCACGTTTCTGAGCATCGGCATCGGGCTGGGCTTCGTCACATTTGTATCAAGCTGGTTTTCTCAGGCCGCCGTGCCCCAGCCCGAGCGCGTCCGTTCGTAACATCGGGCGTCCGCTCCCCTCAGATCGAAAAAACCTCCGCCCTGCCCGGCGGGGGTTTTTTCGTTTGGTGCCGGGCGCGATCTTGCCGCCATGCACCCCATTCTCGCCGAACTCCGCCACCTCGACACGGGCCGCGCCGCGCTGCGCCGCTTCGGGCTCGTGGTGGGCGCCGTGTTCGCGGGGCTGGGCGCGTGGATCTTCTACCGGCACGGCGGCCCGGCACCCGGCGCCCTCGTCGCGGGCGGCGTGGGCGTCGTGCTCGTGGTGCTGGGCGCCCTCGCGCCGCCGTCGCTCCGCATCCCGTACCGCGTGTGGATGGCCGTCGCCTTTGCGATGGGCTTCGTGATGACGCGCGTGCTGCTGACGGTCGTCTTTTTCGCCATCGTCACCCCTATCGGGTGGGCGATGCGGCTGGTGGGCCACGACGCGATGCGGCGCCGCCGCGACCCCGACGCCGGCACGTACTGGATTAGCCGCGACGACGCGCCCGAAAAGGGGCAGATGACCCGCCCGTGGTAGGCTGACTTCCCCGAAAGCCCATCCGGCGGCAGCGGGCGGCGTCCTATTTTGGGCGCCCATTCCCCCTCGTGCATGGCCGAACTCCTCCTCACGACCCGCAAATACGTCGCCATCGCCGGCAACATCGGCGCGGGCAAAAGCTCCCTCACCCGCCTGCTCAGCGAATACTTCGGCTGGCAGCCGTACTACGAACAGGTGGACGACAACCCGTACCTGTCCGATTTCTACGACGACATGCGGCGGTGGTCGTTCAACCTGCAGGTGTTTTTCCTGTCGAGCCGCTTCAACCACCAGCGCGGCATCGAAGAAAGCGCCACGAGCGTCGTCCAGGACCGCTCCATCTACGAGGACGCCGAGATTTTCGCGCGCAACCTCTACGAGATGGGCCTGATGGCGCAGCGCGACTTCGAGAACTACACCGGCCTGTTCGGCATCATGACGTCGTACCTCAAGCCGCCCGACCTGCTCGTGTACCTGCGCGCCTCGGTGCCCACGCTCGTGCGCCACATCCAGGCGCGGGGCCGCTCGTTCGAGACGACGATCCGCATCGAATACCTCGAACAGCTCAACGGGCGCTACGAGGACTGGATCGAGCGCTACGAGCTGGGCCCCAAGATGATCGTGGACGTGGACGAACTCGACTTCGTCAACAACGACGAGGACCGGTCGAGCCTGCTGCGCCGCATAGACAGCCGCCTGTTCGGGTTTTTCCCGGGGTGATGGGGGTTGGTGAGGCTGTGGGGTGGCGGGGTTGTGGGTAGAGGGCGGTAGCACAACGCCGTTCAGGGGTTTATCGGCGTGGGGAGCGCGGCCCCCTACCGCGACCCTGCTGCAAAGCCGGCTCCGGGCGCCCGTCGCCGTCCAACCCTCGCGTTCCACCAACCACCTCGCCACCGCACCACCTCCATGCCCCGCCCCGCCCTCGTCCTGCTGCTCTTGCTGCTGCCCGTTGCGGCGCGGGCGCAGACGGATTCGGTGCGGGCAGCGCTGGCGCGGACGCCTTTTTTCACGCCCACGATGCCCGTCGGCGCGTGGCCCGGCGCGTGGGTGTACCGCTTCGACGCGCCGGGCTGGCCCGAGGCCGCGGGCCTCGACGGGCTGCCGCCGCACGCCACGCGCCTGCGGCTGGGCGCCGTTCCGTTCGACGACCTGATTACGGGCCGGGCGCGCTTCGACCTGCTGCCCCTCGCGTGGCTCGACACCCTCGCGCGCGGCAGCGGAGGCGGGCGCGCCGCCCAGGTCGAGACGGGCCTGCGCCTGTTCGACGTGCCGCGCCCGCGCACCGAGGCGCGCTACCTCAGCGGGCCGGACGGCTTCCAGAGCATCGAAGCGCTCCACGCCCAGTCGCGGCGGCGGCGCCTGCTGGGGCGCGACGGCCTGCTCGACGTGACGTTCGGCTACGCGGGCCGCGCCGCCGACAACGAGTACGACAACAGCCGGCTGGGCAAGGGCCGGGCGACGCTGGCGCGGGCGGGGTTTCGGACGGACAGGGCGCGCGTCGAGGCGTCCAACTTCCACACACGCGGCTACGTCGGCGCCCCCGACGGCGTGCTGCCCGTCGTGCCCGGCGACGCGGGCAGCATCTACGACCGCTTCAACGCCACGGTGCGCAACCCGACGGCCTTCCGGCAGACCATCCGCAACGACACGTGGCTGCACGCCCAGCGCGGCGCGGCGCAGGTGGATGTGTACCGCACGTCCGAGCGCTTCCGCTATACGGGCGACTCGCTGGCGACGGCCCGCGCCGTCCGCTACGGCGGCGCCGCCGCCCTGCCCTTCGCCGGGCGACAGCTCGACGTGGAAGGCTGGTGGCAGCGCGCCGGCCATCCCACGGCGACGGCAGGACGGCGGGCGCGGCTGTACGCGGGTCTGCGCGACACGCTCGCGGGCATCGCCGTGCGGGCGGGTGCCGCGTACGACGGCGCGCTGCGGCCCGCCGTCAGCCTGTCGGCCCGCACGCGCCGGGGCAGCTTCCACGTCGAGGCGGCAGACGCCAGTCCGCCCCCGCTCGTGGCGCACGGCTTTGGCGTGTACGCCCGGGGCCGCCGCCGCGCCGCGCCTTTCGTGCTGACGGGATCGGCCACCCTGGCCCTCGAACGCGGCCCGTGGACGCTGTCGGCGAGGCCGTTCGCCAGCCACACGTGGCAGGGCTACGACTTCGTGGAGACGGCCCGCGACACGCTCGCCACCCGGCTCCGCGACGCGCGGCGGGCGGGCGCGACGCTCGGGCTGGGCTGGCGCGATGGGGCGCGGCGCGGCCTTTACGCCCACCTCCAGGCAACGGCCACCGCCGACGTGCAGGCCGCCTTCCACGACCTGCCCCGTTTCACGACCGACAACGCCCTCGGCCTGCGCGCCGCCCTTTTCCAGCGCGACCTGCGGCTCGACCTGTGGGCGCGGCTGCGCGGCTGGAGCGCCTTCGACGGGCGCGTGCTGCACGACCCGACGGGCGTGCTGGCACTTGCGGCCACCCCCGAGCGCGTGCCCGCCAGCACCACGCTCGACGTGAACGCCGTGATGGGCGTGCGCGCGGCCACGCTGTTTCTGGCGTGGGAAAACGTGCTCGCGGGCACCGCCCTGCTGCGCGGCAACCTCATCGTCCCCGAGCAGCCCCTGCCCGGTCGCCGCCTGCGTTTTGGCGTCTTCTGGCCTATTTTCGACTAGGGGCGGTGCCGAGAACCGCGGCGCCGCTCCCCTGTCACATGGAAGGCCGACCTTTGCCGAACACCCATCCCCCACCGCCATGTCCGCCGCCGCCCGCCACCGCACCGGTACCCCGCTCGACGAGTACCTCGTGATCGAGGCCACCCGCGTGGGCCAGAAACCCAACCTCGAATACGACGGCCAGGACATCGTGGAGATGGCCGGCGCGACGGAAAACCACGCGATTATCGGAAGCAACCTGCATCTGCACCTGGCGCCGCAGTTTCGCAAGCGCGGCTGCCGGGCGGTCACCACCGACCTGCGGGTAAACGTGGGGCGCGTGTACCGCTACCCCGATCTGGTAGCGTACTGCCCCCCCGGCGACTTCTCGGACGAGAAGCCGCCGTCGCTGCGCAACCCCATCCTGCTGGTCGAGGTGCTTTCCGACACGACGGCGCAGACCGACCTCGACGCCAAGCTGCGCGAGTACACGGCCCTCCCGAGCCTGCTCGAATACTGGGTCGTAGCCCAGGACGCCCCCGCGCTCCACCGCTACGCCCGCGCCGCCGAGGGCTGGCGCGTGTTTTTGTACGAGGGCCTGGACGCCGCCTTTGAAAGCGCGGCGCTGGGCGTGGCGGCAAGCCTGGCAGCCCTCTTCGAGGACATCGCCTTTGGCGCGGCGGCGCCGCCCCAAGCCGTTTAATTACGCAGCGGGAACGTTCGGCGTCCCATTCGCCGCGCGCCGGGTTGAACCGCCGCCGCCGGCGCCGGGTAGGAAAGGCAGACCTTTTCCCCATCCCGTATGCCCGCCTCCGACTTTCTCACCGACCCGCTCTGGTACAAAGACGCCGTCATCTACGAGCTGCACGTC
>CBDUCD010000139.1:0-7326 GCA_965365535.1 uncultured Rhodothermales bacterium
GCGCACGCCCGCGATGGGCAGCAGCACGGCGAAAACGGCAAAGGCGAGGCGCATGGGGTGGTGGGGTGGTGGGGGCCTCCTTACGGGCGGAAGGCGACAAAAGGTGGCGGTAGGGGCGCAATTAATTGCGCCCCTACGGTGCAGCAGGGCGCATAACCTCCATCCCATCCTGCACCCCAACCCGGCCAACCCGACGAACATCGCCCGACCTCCGCTCTCCACCAACAACCCCGCCACCCCACCACCCCGCCACCTCATCCCCCCCGTCACGGAGCGAAAAAGGCGTCCAGTTCGGCGCGGGCGGCCTGGGCGTCGCGGTAGCCGAGTTCCATCAGGCGCTGCGTGTAGGCGCCGTCGAAGAGAATCATGCTCAGCCAGTCGGGCGTCTCGCCCTCGGCAATGCCGCGCAGCACGAAGCGCATCGCCCCGTCGAGGTGGAGGTGGTACTCGCCCGCCAGCGCGCCGATGTCTTCGGAGGGTTTGAGGGCCAGCAGGCGGATGGGCTTCATGCCCGCGCGGCGCCCCGGCGGCAGCGACCGGAGCAGGCTGTTGAGGCGCTCGAAGCGGTCCAGGTCCTGGTCGAGCACGTCGAGAAAAATGGCGTTCATGAGGATGCCGAGCACCTGTCCGGGCGGCGGGTAGCCCGTCACCATGGGCACGTCGGCCTCGCGGCGGCTGCGGTTGTAGCGCGTCGTGATGGTGAGCAGGCGCGTGGCGCCCAGGTGGATGGCCGGCGAGAGCGGGGCGGCCTGCCGGATGCCGCCGTCGCCGTGCCAGCCGTCTCCCAGCGCCACGGCAGGAAAGAAAAACGGTAGCGCCGTCGAGGCCAGCACGTGCCCTACGGTCAGCTCGCAGCCCACGCCCACGCGGTCGGGGCGCTGCCACTTTTCGATGGCGCGGCCCTGCACCCACGTCACGTTCTGGCCCGTGCCGTAATTCGTCGTGGCGATGGCGAGGGCGCGCAGCCGTCCCTTTTCGATGTTGCGGGCCACGCCCGTCAGCCGCCCGTCGGGCACGCCGTAGCGGGTGCGCAGCAGCCGCGCGAGCGGCTCCGTCCGCGCCAGCGACCGCGCCGGGTTCGACGGGTCGCGCCCGGCGACGAGTTGCAGAAGGGTGCGCGCCAGCTCGCGGGCAGGCACGGCCTCGTACACGTCGCCCGTGGTAAGCTGGCCCCACACGTCGCACAGCTGGGCCACGGCCTCGCCCAGCAGCTTTTCCGTGTTGGCCAGGTGCGCCACGTTGATGGCCCCCGCCGACGTGCCCGAGAGCACGTCGAAGTGGGCGTCGGGGTAGGCTTCGGCGATAAAGCGGAGGGCGCCGGCCTGGTAGCTCGACCGCGCCCCGCCGCCGCTGAGCACGAGCGCCGTCACGTGCGGCGCCGGCGGCGCGAACGAATCGAACAGGCGCTGGAATAGCGAGGGCATGGCTACGGACCGCGGTGGGCGGATGGGGGAGCAAGGCGCCGGGCCGGGCGTCTGTGTCGAATCTACAATTTTCCCCTCCTCCTTTCGATGGCCGACGTGACGAACGACGTGCAGGCGTTTGCCCTCGCCCTGCGCAGCATGGACGGCGTGGGCCGCGTCACGGCGGCGCGCGTGCTGGCGCGCTTCGCCACGTACGCCGACCTCCGGCGCTACGGGCGCGAGCAGGTGCTCTACCGCCTCAAAGGCGCCCCCAGCGCCGCCGCCCTCGTCGAGGCCCTGTTCGACGAGGCGGCGATGCAGGCCCGGCTGGACGCGGCGCAGCACGAACTGGCGGCGCTGCACGGGCGCGGCGTCCACGTCGTCACCCCCGCCGACGCGGACTGGCCGCGCGCCCTCGACGCGCTGCCCCGCGCGCAGCGGCCTTTTCTGCTGTTCGGCTATGGCAACAGGCAGGCCCTCGCCGCGCCCGGCATCGCCTTTTTCGGGCGCCCCGGCCTCGCCCCCGACGCCTTCGAGCGGGCGCAGGCCACGGCACGCCACGCGGCGGCACGCGGCGTGGCCGTCCTCGCGGGCATCCAGAACGGCTTCGACGTGGCCATCCACAAAGTGTCGGCAGGCGGCCCCGCCGTGCTCGTCGCCGCGTGCGGGCTGGCACGCGTAGCCGCGCCCCTGCGGCCCGTCGCCGCGCAGCGCGTGCGCGCGGGCGGACTGCTGCTCTCGCCTTTCGAGATGAACCACGGCCCCTTCGACCACGACGACCGCGAGCGCGCCCGGCTGATGGCGGCCCTCGCCCGCGCCGTCGTCTTTTTCAACGCCCCCCTCGACGACGCCGAAGGGGCCGCCCTCGACGCCGCCCGAACCCTCGGCATCCCCCTTTTCGCCGCCGACGCCAGCCTCGCCCGCCGCGAGGGGATGACCCTGCTGGACGACTCCGACCCGCTCGGCCCGGGCTGAACGGCGCGGCAGGCGCGGCGATTGATGGGTCGGCGCGGTAGGGCGCGGTTGGCGCGATGAATGGCAGGGCGCGATGAAGGCAGGGCGCAATGAATTGCGCCCCTACTCCCCACTTCCCCCGAGTCGTTCGGCGTTTTGCTGGGTGCGCAGGGCTTCCACGATGGGCAGCAGGTCGCCGTCGAGGACGGAGCGGAGGGGGTGGTTTTTCTGGTCGCCGTCGAGCCGGTGGTCGGTCACGCGGTCCTGCGGGAAGTTGTAGGTGCGGATTTTGGCCGACCGGTCGCCCGTGGACACCATCTCGCGGCGCACGGCGTCGCGCTCGGCGTGCTGCCTTTCGAGTTCGGCTTCGTAGAGGCGGGCGCGCAGCAGGCGCATCGCCTTGTCCTTGTTTTTGTGCTGGCTGCGCTCGTCCTGGCACGTCACGACCAGCCCCGAGGGCACGTGCGTGATGCGCACGGCGCTGTCGGTAGTGTTGACGTGCTGGCCGCCCGCGCCGCTGGAGCGGTACACGTCGATGCGCAGGTCGGCGGGGTTGATCTCCACGTCCACGGCCTCGGCCTCGGGCAGCACGGCAACCGTCGCCGCCGACGTGTGGATGCGGCCCTGGCTTTCGGTCGAGGGCACGCGCTGCACGCGGTGGACGCCGCTCTCGAACTTCATCAGCCCGAACACGTCGGCGCCTTTGACGCTGAAGACGATTTCGCGGAAGCCACCCTGCGTGCCCGGCGACGTGTCGAAGACGTCGGTTTTCCAGCGCTGCCGCTCGGCAAAGCGCTCGTAGAGCCGGAACAGGTCGCCCGCGAAAAGCGCCGCCTCGTCGCCGCCCGTGCCCGCCCGGATCTCGACGATGGCGTCGCGGGCGTCGGCGGGGTCGCGCGGGACGAGTTGCTGCTGGAGGGCGCGCGCCGCCGCGCCGAGTTTTTCCTCGACGGCTTCGAGTTCCTGCTGCGCCAGCCGCACCATGTCGGCGTCGGTTTCCTCGCCAATCATCTCGACGAGGCCGTCGCGCTCGCGTTCGAGGGCCTGCCACGCCTCGACGGCGGCGACGACGCCCGACAGCTCGGCGTGCTCGCGCCCCAGCTCGGCCATGCGCGCCACGTCAGCCGCCACGTCGGGCTGCATGAGGGCATGGGTGACGGCGCGGTAGCGGTCGAGAATGGCGTCGAGGCGGTCGGCGTTCATGCGGAGGCGGGCTTGGAAAGGGGCGTGGAATGCTGCCGGGGGGATGGGGTTGCGTGCCCGTCCGGGCGAAACTCCCCTCGCGCCCGGGCGTCCTGGCAGCCCCACCCTTTTGCGACCCCATGGAACGGCTCTGGAGCCCCTGGCGCGCCCAACACGTCGAAGCCTTCGAGGGCGACCCGCGCGCCGACGGGCAGACGCTTTTCGCCCGTCTGGGCGCCAGCACGGACGACGCCGCCAACCTCGTCGTCTGGCGCGGGCAGCACGTGTTTGCCCTGCTCAACCGCTACCCTTACAACAACGGCCACCTGCTCGTCGTGCCCTACCGCGCCGTGGCCGACTACGACGCCCTCACCGACGACGAGCAGGTGGAGCTGGCCCGCACGCTGGCGCGCGCCATCGGGTGGCTGCGCGCCGCCTTTGCGCCCGACGGCTTCAACGTGGGCCTCAACCTGGGCGAGGCCGGCGGCGCGGGCCTGCCCGACCACCTGCACCTGCACGTCGTGCCCCGCTGGCGCGGCGACACCAACTTCATGCCCGTCGTGGGCGAGGCGAAAGTCATCCCCGAATCGCTGGAGGCTACCTACCGCAAACTTCGCAGCGTAATCGGCCCGGAAAACCCGGCGGGTGAATCCCGTTTGGATGCGCCTCGTTAGAGCCGCTACTATGCCCACCCCTCTGCCCGACGAGCCGTTGCCTTTCGACCCACCCGTGCAGCCCGGCGGCACGGCGCCCGTCACCGGCGGCATCTCGATGCGCAAGGTGGTGTGGTCGCTGCTGCTGAGCCTCGTCGTCATCGCCATCATCGGCTTCGTGACGGACTTCGACGGGCAGGCGGTGCTCTACGCCATCCGCCACGTCCACCCCGGCCTGATGGCGCTTTCGCTGCTGATGCTGGGCCTGCGCGTGGCCTTTGGCGCGTGGCGGCTGCACTACGTGGCCCACGGCCACCTCTCGTTCATGGCCGCGCTGCGGGGGCAGCTTTCGTGGGATTTCTTCTCGAACGTGACGCCCTCGGCCGTCGGCGGCGGCCCCTTTGCCGCCATGTACGTCGCCCGCGACGCCGACATCTCGATGGGCGACTCGTACGCGATTCTGCTGTTTGCGATGCTGCTCGACCAGTTCTGGACGGCGGCGACGGTTCTCATCGTCATCGCGGCGGCGTTCTGGTGGCCCGTTTTCCCCCACTCCATCGGCGCCGTCGGCATGTGGTCGCTCGTGGGCTATTTCGTGGGGATGCTGGCGTGGACCGTGCTGTTCGCGTATGTGATGCTGCGCCGCCCGGACTGGCTCGAGACGATTGCCGCCTGGGTGTGCCGCCACAAGTGGCTCCGGCGCTTCGAGGCGCGCGTCATGGCCGAGATGCAGCAGCTCCGCGGCCGCGCCGCCGTGCTGCGCGCCTACCCCATCGGGTTTTACCTGCGCGGCTTCCTCATCACCGTCGGCTCGTGGATTGCCCGCTACCTCATGCTCGTCTTTCTGGTGTGGAGCGTGTTTCCCAGCCTGGAGAAGACGCTGTTCCTGTTCCGCTCGATGGCCATGACGGTCGGCTCGCTCATCATGCCCACGCCCGGCTCGGCGGGCGGCGTCGAGGGGTTTTACGCGGCGTTTCTGGGGCCGCTCATGCCCGCCGCCCTCGTCGTGCCCACGCTGGTCGTCTGGCGCGTGCTGGGCTACTACCTGTTCCTCCTGTTCGGCATCTACCTGTCCATGCACAGCGTGCGGCAGGCGCGGCAGCGCGCGCGGCGGCCCGTCGTGCTGCCGGCGCCGCCGCCCGACCTGGCCGAGCCCCTGCCCGAACCCGTCGAAGACCGCCTCTGATGGAACCGTCGCCCACCGACGAACTGCGCGCCCAGGTGGCCGCCTACGACTTCCGCGAAGTCCACCCCCACCTGCGCGTGGGCACCGCCTCCGACCGCTACGCCGGCTGGCTGGGCCAGATCTACCCCGCCGACGTCTGGGCCGACCAGGTGCGGACGCGCCCCAAAAAACTGGGCGGCCAGACGTTCGAGGAAAGGATGCTGCCCGTCGAAAGCGTGCGCGACTACTTCGCGCATTTCGGCGTTCTCGAACTCGACTTCACGTTTTACCGCTCGCTGCTCGACAGGGACGGCAAGCCCTCGCCCAGCCTGTTCGCCCTCCAGCAGTACGCCGAGCACGCCCCGCCCGACGCCCTTTTCCTGCTCAAGGCACCGCACACCTTTTTCGCCCGCAAGCTGCGGCGCGGGCGCGGCGCCGACGTGCAGTACGACGACAACGCTGATTTTCTCGACGCCGGCGCCTACACGCGCCTGTTCCACGAGCCCGCCCTCGAATGCCTGGGCGAACGGCTCGCGGGCGTCTTGTTCGAGCAGGAGTACAACCGCGCCGCCGACAGCCCCGCGCCCGAGGAAAACGTGGCCGAGCTGGACGCTTTTTTCGGCGCCATCCCCAACAGCGTGCAGCCGCACCTCGAACTCCGCTCGCCGCACCTGCTCACGCGCCCCTATTTCGACTGGCTCGACCGCCGCGGGCTGGGCTTCGTCTTCAGCCACTGGACGTGGCTGCCGCCCATCCGCGAGCAGTGGCAGATGGCCGGCGGACGCTTTACCGCCGCCGACGGCAGCGCCGTGTGCCGCCTGCTGACGCCGCTGCGCACCCGCTACGAGGAGGCGTACGCGCAGGCGTACCCCTTCGACAAGCCCGTGCCCGCGCTGGCCGAAAGCGAGGGCACGCACCGCATGGTGCTCGACGCCGTCGCCCTCGCCTACCAGGCCGAGGCGCAGGACGCCGTGCTCAACCTCATCGTCAACAACCGGGCGTACGGCAACTCGCCCGCCCTTGCCCAGCGCATCGCCCTGCGCGTGCTCGACGAGGAGGACAGGCGCATGGCCTGACGCCTCCCGGTGAACATCGCCCGACGCGCGGCGTCCCCACCAAAACCCCGTACCCCATGCATCACGAGTTTGCCGCCGTCGTCGAGCGAGACGAAGATTGGTTCGTGGCCTACGCGCCGGAAATTCCGGGTGCCAACGGACAGGGCCGCACGCGCGAAGCAGCCCTTGCCAGCCTCGCCGACGCCATCGCGCTGATTCTCGAAGATCGGCGCGAGGAAGGCTTGCAGGGCCTGCCCGACGCTGCCGAGCGCACGACGGTGCAGGTGGCCGCGTGAAGCGCAGCGCACTCGTGAAACACCTTCGCCAGCACGGATGCCTGCTTAAACGCGAAGGGCGCAGCCACTCGCTCTGGACAAATCCACGCACAGGCGAAATGGAAGCTGTGCCACGGCACGTCGAAGTGCCCGACCTGCTGGCCCGGAAAATTTGCCGGGGCTTGTCCGTCCCGGAAATAGCACGGTAACGCGCCCTCCCCGACGCCTGCTGCATCCCTCCTGACCCCAGCCATGACCAGCCGCGAAAAACGCGAACTCGTCAGCCAGTACGTCTCGGCCTACAACGCTTTCGACGTGGACGGCATGATGGCGACGCTCCACCCCGACATCGTGTTTGAGAACGTGTCGGAGGGCGCCGTCAACGCTTCGGCGCGGGGCGCCGACGCCTTCCGGCGGCTGGCCGAGCAGTCGGCGGCCCTGTTTGCCTCGCGCCGGCAGACCGTCACCCATTTCGAGGACACCGCCGACGGCGTCCGCATCGAGGTGGACTACCACGCCGTGCTCGCCGCCGACCTGCCCAACGGCCTGAAGGCAGGCGAGACGATCCAGCTTGAAGGCCAGTCGGCGTTCGCCTTTGCCGACGGCCTCATCGCGCGCCTCACCGACTACAGCTGAGGC
>CBDUCD010000140.1:0-7318 GCA_965365535.1 uncultured Rhodothermales bacterium
GATTCGCGGACGACGAGTTCGACGGGCAGCACGAGTTGCTCGGGCCGCTCGGTGCTGCCCTCGACGCGGGCCACGAGCCGCCGGATGGCCCGCTCGCCGATGGCGCGGGCCGGCACGCGGGCCGTCGTCAGCGGCGGCGCGGCGGACTGCGCGAGGGGCACGTCGTCAAAGCCGGCCACGGCCACGTCGGCGGGCACGCGCAGGCCCGCCAGCGACAGCCCGCGCAGCACCCCGAAAGCGGCCTGGTCGTTGGCGGCGAAAATGGCCGTGGGCGGGTGGGGCAGGGCGCGCAGAATGGGCACGGCGGCCAGCCCCTCGTGCTGCGCAAAATCGCCCCCGACGACAAGGGCGTCGTCCCACGCCAGGCCCGCCGCGTCGAGGGCGTCGCGGTAGCCGCGCAGCCGCTCGCGGGCGTCGTGCGACTCGGGGGGGCCGCCCACGTGGGCAATGCGGCGGTGGCCCTGCGCGGCCAGGTGCGCCGTCACGGCCCGCGCGCCGCCGTAGTTGTCGAAGTTGATGGCGTCGAAAGCCGTGCCCTCGACCACGGTGTTGACGAACACGACGGGCACGCCGTCGGGCAGCGCGTGCGCGAAAGCCCCCGCCGGCGCTTCCGTTGACATCACGACGATGCCGTCCACCCGCTTGTCGAGCAGCCGCAGCGCGGACGCAAACTCG
This sequence comes from uncultured Rhodothermales bacterium, assembly GCA_965365535.1. GTDB lineage: Bacteria > Bacteroidota > Rhodothermia > Rhodothermales > BA12 > CBDUCD01. The sequence continues at coordinate 676 of CBDUCD010000140.1, forward strand.
TCGGCGCGGCGGTGCGTGGCCGAAACGGTCAGGAAAAAGCCGCTGGCCCGCGCGCCGCTATCCACGCCGCCCAGAAACTCGGCGAAAAATTCGCCCGACGCGAAAGGCAGCAGCACGCCCAGCCCGCCCGCGCGCCGCCCCACGAGGCTGCGCGCCGCCGGGTTGGGCACGTAATGCAGCGCCTGGGCGGCTTCGATCACGCGCTGCCGCTTGGACTCCTCGACGCCTGCCGTGCCGTTGAGCACGCGCGAAACCGTCGAAGCCGACACGCCGGCGCGGCGCGCCACGTCGCGGATGGTGGCAACCATAGCGGGGCAGGGTGTCTGAAAACCTTTTCAGAAGGTAATGATTTTCGCCTGCCCGGGCGACGGGGCGCCCGTTCTACCCCGACCCTTCACCAAACGGCGCGGCCAGCCCGGACGACGCGATGGGCGACTCGTCGGCGCGGCTCCACGGCAGCGCCGGCCACCACGGCGTCGTGGGAATGGCGTCGAGGGTCACGCTTTCGCCGGGGCGTGGAAACGCGATGGGCACGCCGGCCTCGCGGGCCGCCACGCGGACGCGCTCGGCAGGCTCCGTCCAGCCGTGCAGCGCCAGGTCGAACAGGCCCCAGTGGACGGGCACCAAGAGTCCGCCGCGCGCCATCCGGTGGGCGGCCACGGCCTGCTCGGGCCCCATGTGCACGTCGGCCCAGGCGGCGTTGTAGGCGCCAATCTCGAGCAGCGACAGGTCGAAGGGGCCGAGGCGCCTGCCGATGTCGCCGAAATGCGGCCCGAGCGCGCTGTCGCCGCTGAAGAAAACGCGCCGCTGCCCTCCCAGAAACGCCCATCCCGCCCACAGCGTCGCGTCGCGGTCGAACGGCGTGCGTCCCGAGAAATGGCGCGCGGGCGTGCAGACGAGTTCCACGCCGCCCACGTCGGTCGTGCCCCACCAGTCCAGTTCGGTAATTTTCTGCGGCGCCACGCCCCAGTATTCGAGCGTCGCACCCACGCCCAAGGGGGCAATAAAGCGGGGCACACGCGGGGCGAGCGCCCGGATGGTGGGCCAGTCGAGGTGGTCGTAATGGTCGTGCGAGAGCACGACGGCGTCGAGCGGCGGCAGGCTGTCGAGGGCGAGGGGGGGCGAGTAGAAGCGCCGTCCACCCAGGTGCTTGCTGGGCGAGGCACGCCCGCCCCAGACGGGGTCGAGCAGCAGCCGCCTCCCTTCGATCTCGACGAGAACGGTCGAGTGGCCCAGCCACGTCACGCGCAGGTCGAGGTGGGCGCGGGCAAAGTCGGCGGCGGAGCGAGGCACGGTGGGCACGGGCGCGTCGGGGCGGCGGTAGGGGCTGCCGCCCAGCAGAAAATCGCGCAGCACGGACCACTTCAGGCCGCTGTGGAGGGTGGGCAGGGCATTGACGAAACGCCCATCCCGGTACTGCGGCGACTGCGCGAGGCGGGCTTGGCGGGGGCCTCGGGGCTTTCGGCCCAGCGCCGTCCAGAAGTCGAACATGGCAAACGGGAAGCAGACGAGAAAGGGCCGGGCGTAGCAGGGCAGGGGCCAGCGCGTTCCGCCGAACCTCGTGAAAAGCCGCTCCTCCTCCCGCCTTTTCTCAAAGTCCGAACGCCACGCCCGTGGCCTGCTCGGCTACGTCCCACAGGCGGCGGGCCGTTTCGGGGTTGCGGGCCTGCGGGGCTATGGTGGCCGGGGCAGGGTAGCCCCTGACCTCGAAAAGCCCGCCGGGGCCGTAGTAGCCACCCGGCGCCAGGCCGGGCGCGGTGGCCGCGTACAGCGTGGGCAGGGCGCCCTGCGCGGCGTTCTGCCCCAGCAGCCCGCTTGCAACGTGCAGCAGCCGTCCGCCGTGGCGCTGGAGGCTGGTGAGGGAAAGGCCGGGGTGCGCGGCGAGGGAGAGGAGGCCGTGGCCGGCTGCCGCCAGCCGCCGTTGCAGTTCGAGGGCAAACACCAGGTCGCCGAGTTTGCTCTGGCCGTATTCGCGCCAGGGCGCGTAAGGCTTCTCGCCCCGCAGGTTGCCGAAGTCGAGGCGGGCGGGGCGGTGCGCGAGGCTGCTGAGGGTGACGACGCGGGCGCCGGGCGTCCGGGTGAGCAGGCCCAGCAGCCTGCCCGTAAGCGCAAAGTGCCCGACGACGTTGACGCCAAACTGAAGCTCGAAGCCCGCCGCCGTCCGCCCCTCGGGCGGCACCATCACGCCAGCGTTGTTGACGAGCAGGTCGAGCCTGTCGTGCCTTTCCCCGAACTGCCGGGCAAAGGCGCGCACGGAGTCGAGGTCGGCCAGGTCGAGGGGCATCAGCGCGGCGCTGCTGCCGGGCGCGCGGGCGGCCAGCAGGTCCAGCGCCTGCGCGCCCCGCGCGGCGCTGCGGCAGGCCAGCACCACGTGCGCGCCGCGGCGGGCCAGGGCCAGGGCGGTCTGGAAGCCCAGCCCGGCATTGGCGCCCGTCACCACGGCTACGCGGCCCGACTGGTCGGGGATGTCGTCGGCAGACCAGGGCATGGGCAGGGGTTGTTGGTGGAGGGGGCCAAGATACCCCGGGGGGCCGGGGGCGGGCTGCGCTGCGCCTTTGCCGCCGGCGGGACGGGGAAAACAGACAAGCCCGTCGCGTCTGGCCCCGACCCCGGTGGGGCGGTGGCTCGTTGGCGGGGCGACACGACGAACCCCTCATGCCTCACCTTCAGATCATCATCGCCAGCACGCGCGAGGGCCGCTCGGGGCCTTTCGTGGGCGCGTGGTTCAGGCGCATCGCCCACGCCCACGGCGGCTTCGACGTCGAAATGGTGGACCTGGCCAGCGTGAACCTGCCGCTTTTCGACGAGCCCCATCACCCGCGCCTGCAAAGGTACACGCACCCCCACACCCGGGCGTGGAGCGCCCTCGTAGCCCGCGCCGACGCGTTCGTGTTCGTGACGCCGGAGTACGACTACAGCGCGCCCGCCTCGCTCGTCAACGCGCTCCAGTACCTCGCGGCCGAGTGGGCCTACAAGCCTGCCGGCTTCGTCAGCTACGGCGGCGTGTCGGGCGGCACGCGCGGCGTGCAGGTAGCGAAAAGCATCGCCACGACGCTCAGGATGATGCCCATCCCCGAGGCGGTGGCGCTGCCTTTTTTCAGCCAGCACCTCGACAGGGAAAAAGGCGTCTTCGAGCCGGGCGACGGGCCGGAAAAGGCCGCCCGGGCCATGCTCGACGAGCTGCTGCGCTGGGCAGGTGCCCTCCGGGCGCTGCGCGCGCCCGCGCCATGAAGACGATCCGCTGGGGCATCGTGGGCGCCGGTGGCATCGCGGCGCGCTTTGCCGCCGACCTGGCCTACGTGCCCGATGCCGAACTCGTCGCCATTGCGTCGCGCAGCGCCGAAAAGGCCGCCGCTTTTGCCCGGCGGTTCGGGCTGCCGCGCGCGTATGGCCACTACGACGCGCTTTTCCACGACGCCGACCTCGACGCCGTGTACGTGGCCACGCCGCACACCTGCCACGCCCGCGACGCCGCGGCGGCGCTGCGGGCCGGCAAGGCGGTGCTGTGCGAAAAGCCCCTCACCACGACGCCCGCCGCGGCGCGGGCGCTGTTCGACGTGGCCGAAAGGGCGGGCGGCTACCTCATGGAGGCCATGTGGACGTACTTCCTGCCGGCCATCCGGCAGGCCGAGGCGTGGGTGCGCGATGGGCGCATCGGGCGCCTCTGCCACGTCCGCGCCGACTTCGGCTTTGCCCTCCCCTACGACCCCGGCAGCCGGGCCTACAACCCCGCGCTGGGCGGCGGCGCGCTGCTGGACGTGGGCATCTACCCCGTCGCCCTCGCGTGGCTGCTGCTGCGGCAGCACCCCGAAAGCGTGCGCGTGTCCCGCCACCTCGCCCCCAACGGCGTGGACCGGGACGTGACGGCGCTGCTGCATTACCCCGACGCTACCGCCGCCCTGGCCGCCTCTTTCCGCTGCCAGCTACCCAACACGGCCTGGCTGATCGGCGAAACGGGCCGCATCGAGATTCCCGACTTCTGGGCCGCGCGCCAGTGCACGCGCTACGAGGGCGACACCCCCGTCGAGCGGTTCGAGGACGGGCGGGCGGGCGAGGGCTTCTGCTTTGAAGCCAGGGCCGTGGGCGACGATCTGCGCGCGGGCCGGCAGCAGTCCGCGCGCGTGTCGTGGCAGGACAGCCTCGCCTTTCAGGAGCACATGGCCCGCATCCGCGCGCAGTTCTGAAGGGAAAAAGGCGGTCAGCCGAGGCCGAGTGCGGCGCGGGCGCGGTCGGGGTAGTCGGTGATGAGGCCGTCCACGCCCATCGCGCGCAGCGCCCGCATCGCGCCGGGCGCGTTTACCGTCCACGGCACCACCCTCATGCCGCGCGCGTGCGCCGCCTCCACCGTTGCCCCGTCGAGCAGCCGGTAGGCGGGACCGTAGAGCGCGGGCGTAAACGAGAGCCGGGCGAGGTTGGCGGCCAGGCCATCGCGGTTGGCGACGAGCAGGGCGAGGGCCACGCCCGGGTCGAGGGCGCGCATGGCTTCGAGGGCACGCGGATCGAAGGACTGCACCGTCGTCCGCGCCAGCACGCCCTGCCGCGCCAGCACGAGGTAGAGGGCGCGGGCGTAGTCCGCCGGCGGAGGCGTGAACACGCCGTCGTGGTCGGGGCGCGACTTGACCTCGACGTTGTAGCGGACGGCCCCGCCCGGCGCGCGCGGAAACGCCTCGGCCATCTCGATCACGTGGTCGAGGAGGGGTTTGGGCGCGGCCACGCGCTGCTGCGCCGGAAAGTGCGGGTGGCCGCGCAGGCCGCAGTCGTAGCGGGCGATTTCGGCGTACGTGAGGCGGTACAGGTTGTGCCGCTTTTCGGCGCGCCGGGGCACGGGCTGCCCCTCGGGCGTGGTGCAGATGCACGCGCTGAACCAGGGCTCGTGCGAAACCACGACGTGCCCGTCAGCCGACACGACGACGTCCATCTCGAGCGTCGTCACGCCCAGTTCGAGGGCGTGCCAGAAGGCGGGGAGGGTGTTTTCGGGCCGCAGCCCGCGCGCGCCGCGATGCCCCTGCAAGTCGAAAGGCGGGGCGCCGGGCGGGGCGGTGGGCAGGGGCGGCATGGGGCAGTGGGCGACGGTGGGTTCAGGAGGCCCCTTCCACGGCCCAGCCCCGCGCCCGGTCGAGGGCGCGGCGCCACGTGGCCCGCAGCGCCTGCCGGCGCGCGGCGTCCATCTGCGGCGTGAAGCGGCGCTCCACCTGCCACTGCGCGGCGAGTTCGCGCTCGCCCTGCCACACGCCCACGGCCAGGCCCGCCAGAAACGCCGCGCCCCGCGCCGTCGCCTCGGCCACACGCGGGCGCACCGCGGGCACGCCCAGCACGTCCGCCTGGAACTGCATCAAGAGGTTGTTCGCCGCCGCGCCGCCATCCACGCGCAGCTCGGCCAGGGGAATGCCCGCGTCCTTTTCCATCGCCCCGATCACGTCGGCGGTCTGGAAGGCGATGCTCTCCAGCGCCGCCCGGGCAATGTGGGCCGCCGTGCTGCCGCGCGTGAGGCCCACGAGGGTGCCGCGCGCGTACGCGTCCCAGTAGGGCGCGCCCAGGCCCGTAAAAGCCGGCACGAGGTACACGCCGCCATTGTCGGGCACGCGGGCCGCGAGCGCCTCGACCTCGCCCGACGTGTTGATGAGGCCCAGCCCGTCGCGCAGCCATTGCACCACGGCGCCGGCGGCGAAAATGCTGCCTTCGAGCGCGTAATGGGTGCGCCCATCTACCTCCCACGCAATCGTCGTGACGAGGTTGTGGGTGGAGGCGACGGGCCGCTCGCCCGTATTCATGAGGATAAAGCAGCCCGTGCCGTACGTGTTTTTGGCCATGCCGGGCCGGGTGCAAGCCTGCCCGAAAAGCGCCGCCTGCTGGTCGCCCGCGATGCCGGCGATGGGGATAGCACGCCCGAACAGGCGGGCGTCGGTGGAGCCGTACACGTGGCTCGACGGGCACACCTGGGGCAGCAGGGAGCGCGGAACGTCGAACAGCGCGAGCATCTCGTCGCTCCACGCGCGCCGGTGGATGTCGTAGAGAAGGGTGCGCGAGGCATTCGTCACGTCGGTGGCGTGGCGCCTGCCGCCGGTCATCTTCCAGACGAGCCAGCTATCTACGGTGCCAAAGGCGAGGTGGCCTGCCCGCGCCAGCGCCCGCGCCCCTGTGACGTGGTCGAGCAGCCACGCGATTTTGGAGGCCGAAAAGTAGGCGTCCGGCACGAGGCCCGTGGTGCGCTGGACGAGCGGCGCGTGCCCGGCCTCGCGGAGCGCGTCGCACCGCGCCGCCGTGCGCCGGTCCTGCCACACGATGGCGGGGTGGATGGGGGTGCCCGTGCGCCGATCCCACACGAGGGTCGTCTCGCGCTGGTTGGCGATGCCGATGGCGGCAACGTCGGCGGGCGAGAGGCCGGCCTGCTGGAGGGCCTGGGCGGCCACCTCCATCTGCGAAGCCCAGATTTCGTCCGGGTCGTGCTCGACCCACCCCGGGCGGGGAAAGTGCTGCCCGAACTCGCGCTGCGCCACGGCGCGGACGGCGCCGCTGGCGTCGAAAAGCAGGGCGCGCGAGCTGGTCGTGCCCTGGTCGAGGGCGAGGATGCAGGGCATGGGCGGAGGGGCGGCGCGGAGAAGATAGGCGCCGCGACGCGGGCGGGGCCATGCCCGACGCCCCC
>CBDUCD010000141.1:0-7228 GCA_965365535.1 uncultured Rhodothermales bacterium
CGGACAGGTCTTCGGGGTCGTTCTGCGGGATGCCGTTGATGGAGACGGCCACGCGGCGCTCGTCGAAGCCGCGCAGGCGCAGGTAGGTGTAGCCCATGCCGTTGCCGTTTTCGGAGTAGTACGCGACGGACGGCTTGGTGGCCAGCAGGACGGGCAGGTCTTTGGCGCGCGGCAGCGCTTCGAGGTCGCGCGCCGTGACGTTCGTGGCCGTAAGCGGCGCCAGCCCGACACGGGCGCGCCCCGCCGCCACCACGACCTCGTCGGCGGGCAGGGCCAGCGTCGTCAGCGTCACGTCCAGCTTTTGGCTTTCACCGTTTTCGAGCGCGACGGGTACGCGCCGCGCCGCCCGTCCCACAAAGCTGAAAACGGCGGTGTAGCGCCCCGGCGCGGGCGCGGCAAGCTGGTAGCGCCCCTCGGCGTCCGCTGCCGTGCCCGCCCGCTGCGCGCCCGTGGCGCCGTCGAGCAGCACGACGGTCGCGCCGGGCAGCGGCAGGGCGTCGTCGCCGCGGACGGTGCCCACGAGCGTCTGGCCGAAGGCGGAGGGGGCGAAGCACGCGAAAAGCAGCAGCAGGCGCATGGCGGCAGAGGGTTTTGCAAAGGCTGCCTGCCGGGGTGCGCCGCGCGCGAGGCCGTGCGAAAAACCTCGCCCGCCTGGTTCCCTTCGCCGGCATTACCCGGTTCAGGTTCAAAGGGTGTGTTCTCAGCCCACGGTTTCTGGTGGGCACCCCTACAGGCCTAATCGCTCGAAAATAGGCGCAGCACGGCGCCGCTCGCCTGCCGCCCATCAAAACTTCACCCCCGTCAGTGCAGCAGCGCCTGCACGTCCGGGTGCGCGAGCAGGGGGCGCAGCGTTTCGTCCTGCTCGATGGCCGGGCCGTCGAGGACGCCCAGGTTGAGGGCGCGCACGAGGACGGAGGCGGCGGCGTCGCGCTCTCCCTGGCGGGCAAAGATGCGGGCGAGTTGGACGTAGCCGCCGGGCAGCGCCGGGTCCTGCTGGATGGCGATGCGGGCAAAGGCCTCGGCGCGGTCGTAAAGCCCCATCTCGGCGGCGTTCCACGCCAGCCGCACGTGCAGGGCGGCGTCCGTCACGGCCAGGCCGGCCACCCGGTCGAGGGCAGCGTGCGCCTCGTCGGGCAGATTACTCAGCCGGGCCGCCTCGGCGACGAGCAGCAGCCCTTCCGCCGTGGTTTCGAGGGCAACGGCGCGGCGGGCGTCGGCGAGGGCCTCGGCGGGGCGTGCCATGCCCAGCAGCACGTGGGCGCGCAGGCGGCGGGCGGCGGCCAGGTCGGGCGCCCTGGCCAGCACCCGGTCGGCGCGCGCCTTGGCTTCGAGCAGGCTGCCGCCGCTGCGCCACGCCAGCTCGGCGCGGTGGAGGTCGCGGACGACGTCGGGCGGCGCCTGCTCGGCGGCCTGCCCCGCCACCTGTCCATACGCCGGGACAGCCGCCCCGCCCAGAGGCGACAGCAGCAGCGCGCACAGCGGTATGAAAAGGCGTAAGTTGGGCATCAGACCCTTTCTATCGCCCTCGGCCCAAAGATCGTTCCGCGCGTGCGCGCCACCTCTCCGACCCTCCTGCCCGGCTGGCTCGCCGCGTGCCGCGACGCCCTCGAAACCAACACCCTGGGCCACCCCGTCTGCTTTCTCGCCCGGACGGACTCCACCAACAAGCAGGCCGCCCTGTGGGTGCGCGCCGGCGCCCCCGACGGCGCCCTCGTCATCGCCGACGACCAGCAGGCGGGGCGCGGGCGTGCCGGGCGCGTGTGGACGGTCGAGCCTGGCGCCAACCTGACCTTTTCGGCCATCGTGCGCCCGCCCCTGCCCCTGGCCCTGTGGCCCCTCGTGGGCTTTGCCGCCGCCCTCGCCGTGGCCCGCACCGTCGAGGCGTGCGCGCCCGCGCTGACGGCCCTCGTCAAGTGGCCCAACGACGTGCTCGTGGACGGGCGCAAAATCGCCGGCCTGCTGCTCGAAACCGCCCGCGCCGAACGGGGCGACGGCGCCCTCGTCGTCGGCATCGGCCTCAACGTCAACCAGACGGATTTCCCCGGCCTCGACGCCGCCCGCGTCACGTCGCTGGCGCTGGCTGCGGGGCGGGAATTCGACCGGGGCGAGGTGCTGCGGACGCTGCTGGAGACGCTTGAAACCATGCTGGACCTGTGCGGCGCCGAAGGGCGCGCCCTGCTGTTCAACCTCTACACCGCCCGCCTGGCGAATCTGGGCGAGGAGGTGACGTTTTTCGAGACGGCGACCAGTCAGCCCGTGCAGGGCCGGCTGGCCGGGCTGACGGACGCGGGCGCGCTGCGCATTGACACCGCCGAGGGGCCGCGCACCTTCCACGCGGGCGACCTGACCTCGCACCAGCCGTGACCCTCGCCCTCGACCTGGGCAACAGCGCCCTCAAAGCCGCCCTTTTCAGCAGCGACGCCGCGCCCCTGCCCGCCCGCTTCGCCACCGACGAAACGGACTGGCCCGACGCGTTTGCCCGCTGGCTGGCAACCTTCTCCCCGCCCGACTTTGTGGGCCTCGCCTCCGTCGTGCCCGCGCGCGAAAGCGCCGTCGAAGGGGTGCTGGCCGGGGCGGGCTTTCCGGCCCCGCTGCGCGTCCACGCCGGGCTGGCGCTGCCCATTCACATCGCCTACGAGACGCCCCGCACGCTGGGCGCCGACCGGATCGCGGCAGCCGTGGCGGCGTGGCAGCAGTTCGGGCCGGGGCGCGCCCTCGTCGTCGTGGATGCCGGCTCGGCCGTCACGTTCGAGGCGGTTACGCGGGCGGGCGTGTACGCGGGCGGCGCCATCGCGCCCGGCCCGCGCCTGCTGGCGGCAGCCCTCGCGCGGGGCACGGCGCAGCTACCCGACTTTCCGTTCGAGCCGGCCCCCCATGCCATCGGGCGCTCGACGCGCGAGGCGCTCCAGAGCGGCGTCGTGGGCGGCTTTCTCGACAGCGTGGCGGGGACGCTGGCGCGCTTTCAGCAGGCGCTCGGCGGCGGCGCCTTTGTCGTCGCCACGGGCGGCTGGGGCGACTGGCTCGCCGCTCGTCTGCCCATTATCGGCGCCGTGCGGCCCCACCTCGTGCTCGAAGGCGTGCGCGCCATCGCCGAGATGCCGAGGCGCTGACCTACTGCGCCTCGGCTTTTTCCAGCAGCGTCTCGATGCGCGCAATCACCATCTCGATGGCCACGCGGTTGTGGCCGCCGCGCGGCAGAATCACGTCCGCGAGGCGCTTCGAGGGCTCGACGAATTCGAGGTGCATGGGCCGCACGGTCTGCTCGTACTGGTCGAGAATGGCGTGGATGGAGCGCCCCCGCTCCTCCATGTCGCGCCGGATGCGCCGCATCAGCCGGATGTCGTCGTCGGTATCAACGAACAGCTTGATGTCCATTTTCTCGACGAGGGCGGGCTCGGCCAGCACGAGGATGCCCTCGACGATGATGACGCGGCGCGGCGAGACGCGGATGGTTTCGGCCTCGCGGCTGTGCGTGACGAAGTTATAGACGGGCTTCTCGACCGACTCTCCTTCCAGGAGGGCGTCGAGGTGGGCGCGCATGAGGGGCGTTTCGAGCGTGTCCGGGTGGTCGAAGTTGAAGCCGGCGCGCACCTCGCGCGGCAGGTGCGACAGGTCGCGGTAGTACGAGTCGTGGTCGAGCAGGGCGATGCGCGCCGGCCCGAAGCGCTCGATGATGCGGCGCAGCACGGTGGATTTGCCCGAGCCCGAGCCGCCCGCGATGCCAATCACGACGGGGTGCGTCATCCGTCCTGCCGCACGAACGCGAGCGTCGTGGTGCGTGTGGCCTCGTCGTGGACCGTCGCCGCTTCGTCCAGGCGGTAGCCGTCGGGGGCGCGCCACGCGTGCAGCGCCTCGACGGTCTGCGCGCCCTCGCGCACGATAAAGTTGACGAGCTGGCCGCGCAGGGGCTTGACGCCGTGCGTGAGCACGCGCCGCTCGCCCTTTGCCTCGCGCGCCCACTGCACGCGGATGCTGTGACTGTAGGCGTGCGCGTCGTCCCACGCCTCCTGGTGCGCGGCGGGCAGCAGGTTCCACACCACCTGCCCGTCCACGATGCGGTTGAGGACGGGCGAGAGGTGCGGGCGCCAGTAGCGACTCACCTTGCCCACGCCCGGCAGCGTCGCGTCCATGCGGAGGCGGTAGAGGGGGATGAGGTCGTCGGGGCGGAGCAGCCCGAACAGGCCCGAGAAGATGACGGTGTGTTCGAGCAGGCGGCGCTGCGCGCCCGTGGGCAGGCTCTGGAAGTCCATCGCGCTGTACATGACGCCCGGGCTGTAGCGGTCGAGGGCGGCCATGAGCGGCGCGCCGAACAGGTTCGCGTTGGCCGCGACGGCCTCGGCGAGGGCGTCGCCCTTGACGCCGAAAAGGCCCTCCAGGTCGGCCTCACCCGTCGCGGCCTCTTGCAGCGCCCGCATGAGGGCTTTGCGCTCGGGGTTGAGTTCGCGGAAAAAGTTGAACGTCCCCGACGCCCTCAGGTCGAACATGTCGGGGGCGAGGGGATTGCCGCCCGGCTGTTTGCCCTCGGCCGGAGGAATCAGGATCGTGAAGTCGGGCATATCCGAAGGCGGTGGCAGGGCGGGCTAAAGGATGGCGGCGCCTGCACGGCCCTTGCGCACCTCGCCGATGAGGGCGTCTATCTCCTGCCGGATGCGGTCGGCCTCCTCGCGGGCGCTTTCGACGACGAGGTGGCCCGTGGCCCGCGCGCTGCTCGACGCGGCGGGCTGCTGCACCACCTGCTCGATGAGTACGCCGATCTGCTCGGCGGCGCGTTCGAGCTGATAGACGAGGCGGCGGCGCACCTTGCGCCCTTCTTCGGGGGCCACGAGCAGCCCGGCGGCAAAGCCGGCGGCCCCGCCGACGAGGGCGCCCAGGGCTCCGGCCCGGATGAGAGCGGAAAAGGAAAACAGCTTCATGCAGGTAGCGGGATGGTCGGGGAGGCCGTGGGCAAACGCCCCAGCGCGGAGGCCTGTTTCGCGCCAGGCGCGGCAGCCGGGCGGATGCCAAAAAAGCCGTCCCTGCGGAGGCAGAGACGGCCTAAAGCGCGATGGCGACGCCCCGCGGCAGAGCGTGCGGGCCGGCTAACGCACCTTCTTCTTGTGGCGGTTCTTGCGGAGCCGCTTTTTGCGTTTGTGGGTCGCGATTTTATGACGCTTCCTTTTCCGTCCGCAGGGCATAGTAGTCGAGGATGGTGATCGTGATAACTCGGGTGCAGAGCCGCAAATATACGGACAGGTGCCCCCGGGGTTCGCCGCCGGGGCTGCGGGAATGCTGAACTTCGGTTAAGAATGGCCGCGCGCTGATCCCGCCGCGCCGGTTCTCGTAGGGGGCGCGCCGCGCCAACCCCGCCTTTCCGTGCCGCCCGCCGCCCCGCTCCTCTACGTTTCCCACGGCCAGCCCGGGCACCCACCGGTCGTGTTTCTGCACGGGATGCTGGGCGAGGTCGAAAACTGGGACGCGACGCTCGCGCCCGTCGCCCGCGCGGGCTACCACGCCCTCGCGCCCCGCCTGCCCATCTACGATGCGCCGCCTGGCCAGACCGGTGTGCCGGGGCTGGCCGACGCCGTGGCCGGGTTTCTCGAGCGCGTCGCGGGCGGACCGTGCGTGCTCGTGGGCAACTCGCTGGGCGGGCACGTCGCCATCGCCGTTGCCCACCGGTACCCCCAGCAGGTTTCGCGGCTCGTGCTGTCGGGGGCGTCGGGGCTGGGCGAGGTCGCGCTTGGCACGGGCACGCCCCGGCGCTTCAGCCGCGACTTCGTGCGGGAGCGGACGGCCTTCACCTTTTTCGATCCCGCGCACGCCACCGACGCGCTCGTGGACCGGATGCTGGCCCTGCTTGCCGACCGCGCCCGGCTGACGCGGCTCGTCGCCGTTGCCCGCTCGGCGCGCGACACGCGCGTGGAGGCGTGGCTGCCACTTATCGCGTGCCCGACGCTGCTCGTCTGGGGCCGCGACGACCGCATCACGCCGCCTGCGGTGGCCCGCGCGTTTGCGCGCCTGCTGCCCGACAGCCGGCTCGTGCTGCTGCCGCGCTGCGGCCACGCGCCCATGATCGAGCAGCCCGCGCGTTTCAACCGGGCGCTGCTGTCGTTTCTGGAGGCGACCGCCGTGCACGGTGTATGATGGGGTGCACAGCGTGTAGGGTGCGGTGCACACCTGACAGGTTCAAACTCCTGTAAAATCAGGATTTAAGACCATCAACAGCAGGTGGCACGTGGCTTGAATACGTCTGCCGGTGTAGCCCCGGTCCTCCTGAGGGTTACCTGTGCAGCCCGCTGCACACGCCGGGTGGACGCGAAGGGTGAGCGCGTCTGCCCGGCTCTTTTTTTGGCCTTTGCGGCCGCGCCGCCCGTGCGTTTCTTGCGGCATGAACCGACTGCTGCTCCTTTTGGCGCTCGCGTGCGCCGGCTGCACCCCGCGCCTCGCCCCGCTCTACCAGGATTTCGCTGCCCCGCCCGCCGACAGCCTGTGGCGCGTGCCCGTCGCCCGTGCGCTCGAAAGTGAGGGCTGGACGCTGGCCTCCCATCCGGCACCCGGCGTCGTGGCGACGGCGCCCCGCCGGATGCGCGAGTGGCTCGTGTACGACGTGTATCTGTCCGTCGAGGTGATGCCGCTGGGCGGCGATTACGTGCGGGTGCTGTTTCATCCCTACCGGAAGTACCTCACGGGGGGACGCGGCAAGATTCCGTACCTGCCCTCAGGGCTGCGGCGCGAGGCTGTTCCGGCCGTCGTGGCGGCGCTCGAAAAGGCGGGGCTGGCGCCCGTCGTCAGCGGCGAGCGGGCGTATCGCAGGGGGCAGTAGGGAACCCGGAGGCGCGTTTTCGGTAGGGTGCAATCCTGCTCCACGCAGGTGTTCTTTACAACATTGGGGATGTTCTGGCTTCGACGGGTGACGTATGTCACAGGTGGCGCGCCGAGCTGCTCGGTATGCTCGTAAATCTCGCCGGGAACTTGTAACTGCGAACGATTACTCGTACGCGATGGCGGCTTAAGGCCCCATCTGTCTCCGGTAGGGCTTGTCCGACGGCCCTGCTCATGAGGCACCGACTTTTGACGGACTGGTCGTAGCGGCTCCGGCTGAGCCCGCGCGACGAGAACCAACCAGCCTGTGCCCGCAGACGGCTCTGCCCTTCTGCCACATCTGCGGGCGAGACCCAAACCGGAGGGCTACGCGCGTAGAGGCTTGTGGGCCTGCTCATTCGGACCCGGGTTCGACTCCCGGCATCTCCAC
>CBDUCD010000142.1:0-7176 GCA_965365535.1 uncultured Rhodothermales bacterium
CTTTTCCCCGATTCATACCATGACCGACGTATTCATCTACAGCGCCGTTCGCACGCCCATCGGGCGCTTTGGCGGCGCCCTCGCGGGCCACAGCGCCGCCGACCTGGGCGCGCTCGCCATGAAATCCGCCCTCGAACGGGCGGGCGTGGGGGGCGAGGCCCTCGACTTTTTCATCATGGGCAACGTGCTGCGCGCCGGGCAGGGGCAGCTCGTGCCGCGCCAGGCCGCCTTCAAGGCCGGCATCCCCGAAAGCGTGGACGGGCAGGCCGTGGACATGGTGTGCTCGTCGGGCATGATGGCCCTCGTCAACGCGATGGCGCACCTGCGCGCCGGCGACGCCCGCCTCGTGCTGGCAGGCGGCATGGAGTCCATGACGAACGCGGGCTTTTACCTCGGCTCGGGCGCCCGCTGGGGCTACAAATACCTGGGCGCCGGCCAGGAGCCGCTCGTGGACATCATCCAGCGCGACGGCCTTTCCGACCCGGCGACGGGCGAGGCGATGGGCGAGCAGACCGAACGCCTCGCCGCCGAGCACGGCGTCACCCGCGACGAACTCGACGCGATTGCGCAGCAGTCGCACCACCGCGCCGCGCGCGCCCAGGAGAAAGGCTTTTTCGCCGACGAGATCGTGCCCGTCGAATACCGCGAAAAGCGCGAGACGAAAACCCTCACCGCCGACGAGGGCGTGCGGCCCGGCACCACGCTGGAAGCCCTCGGCGGCCTGCGCCCCGCCTTTGCCAAGACGGGCGTGCTGACGGCGGGCAACGCCTCGCAGATTTCCGACGGCGCCGCGGCCCTTGTCGTGGGCACCGCCGAGGCGGGCGAAAAGCACGGCCTGACACCCATTGCGCGGCTGCTGGCGGGCGCGTGGGCGGCAGGCGCCCCGTGGCGCTTTCCCGAGGCGCCCGTCCCGGCGGCGCGGCGCGTGCTCGAAAGGGTGGGCTGGGCGCTGGCCGACGTGGACCTGTTCGAGAACAACGAGGCTTTTGCCCTCAACAACATCCTGTTCCACCGGATGCTGGGCGTGCCGTACGAAAAGCTCAACGTCCACGGCGGCGCCGTGTCGCTGGGGCACCCCATCGGCGCCTCGGGCGCCCGCATCGTGACGACGCTCGTGCACGCGCTCCGCCTGCACGGCAAAACGCACGGCCTGGCGACGATCTGCCACGGCACGGGCGGCGGCACCTCGCTGGCCGTCGAGCTGGTGGGTTGAGGGTTGGTTGGTTTCGCGCGCGTTGCGCGCTGTTGATTGGTGGTTGTTGAATGACAAACCCAACAAACCCAGCCAACCCCGCCGTACTTTCGGCCCGCACCAACCCCCGCGCCGATGTTCGAATGGATTGCCGACCCCGAGGCGTGGGTCGCGCTGCTCACGCTCACGCTGCTCGAGATCGTGCTCGGCATCGACAACATCGTCTTTATCTCCATCCTGTCGGGGCGGCTGCCCGCCGAGCAGCAGAAAAAGGCGCGCCTCGTGGGGCTGGGCCTCGCCATGTTCGGGCGCATCGTGCTGCTGCTGGGCATCTCGTGGGTGATGGGGCTGACGGCGGGCCTGTTCGCGCTGCCCTTTGGCAAAGGCGAAGCCGCCATCGTGTCGGGGCGCGACCTGATCCTGCTCGTGGGCGGGCTGTTTCTCATCTACAAAAGCACCCACGAAATCCACAACAAACTGGAAGGCGACGAGGAGGCGCACGCGGCGGGCAAGGCGGCCACCTTTGGCAGCGTCATTTTCCAGATTCTGCTGCTCGACATCGTGTTTTCGCTCGACTCCGTCATCACCGCCGTGGGCATGGCCGACCACGTGGGCGTGATGATCGTCGCCGTCGTCATCGCCGTACTCATCATGATGGCCTCGTCGGGCGTGATCGCGGCGTTTATCGAAAAGCACCCGACGCTCAAAATGCTGGCGCTCTCGTTTCTGCTCATGATCGGCCTCTCGCTCGTGGCCGAGGGCTTCGACGCGCACATCCCGAAAGGCTACGTGTACTCGGCGATGGGCTTTTCGCTGTTCGTCGAGTTTCTCAACCTGCGCTCGAAGAAAAAGGCGCGGCAGCCCGTGACGCTGCGCAACCCGCGCCTGGCGCAGGCAATGCACAGGGCGGAGGAGTAGGGGTTTAGCGGGTGGAGGTTGGCGGTTGGAGACCTGGTTTGCTTTTTCCAATCTTCAAGCTCCAACCTCAAATCGCCAGCGCGTGATAGCGCCGAACGAGGTCGTAGGCGACGACGCCAAAGGCGACGGACACGTTGAGCGATTGCTTGGCGCCGTACTGCGGCAGTTCGAGGGCGACGTCCGCCAGCGCGAGCAGGCCATCGGGCACGCCGTCCACCTCGTTGCCGACGATAAAGGCGAGGGGAAAGTGCGCCGCCCCGAGCGCCTCGACCGGTGTGGAGGCGTCGGTGATTTCGACGGCGGCAAGCGTGTAGCCCTCGGCGCGCAGGCGTTTCAGCAGCGCCGCCGCGTCGGCGTGGTGCGACCACGGCACGGTTTCCTGGGCGCCCAGCGCGGTTTTGTGGAGCTGCCGGTGGTCGGGCGTGCCCGTGAAACCCGTGAGGTAGAGGTGGGAGAGGCGCGTCGCGTCGGCGGTGCGAAACATGGCGCCGACGTTGTGGATGGAGCGCACGTCCGCCAGGACGGCGGCGACGGGGTGGCGCGGCAGCAGGGCAAGCGCCTCGGGCGTGGGGCGGGGAATCTCGTGGTGTCGTAGCTTGCGCAATGGGATGGAAAGTTGAGGTTCGAGGTTGGCAGCGCGCATTTTGCTTTTTTCCAACCGCCAACCGACAATCTCTGCCTTCCCGCCGCCCATCTCCAACCGCCAACCGCCAACCCCCCATGCGCCGCGCCGCGACCCTCGTTTTTGCCCTTTTCGCGGGCAGCCTCGCCCTGCCCGCGTGCACGACGCTCCAGGAAATCGGCGCGCTGCGGCAGGTGCGCTTCGACCTCGACGGCGTGGCCTCGCCCCTGCTGGCGGGCGTCAACCTGGAGCGCGTCCGCTCCTACAGCGACCTGCGCCCGACCGACGTGCTGCGCCTGACCGAAGCCGTCTCGCGCCGCCAGCTACCGCTCACGTTTACCCTGCTCGTGGGCGCCGAAAACCCCGCCGACAACAAGGTGGCCGCGCGCATGGTGCAGATGGACTGGACGCTGTTTCTCGAAAACCGCGAGACCATTTCGGGCGTCGTCAACCGCGAAATTGCGCTTGCGCCGGGCAGCCCGCAGCAGATTCCCGTCGAGGTGTCGGTGGACCTGATCAACTTTTTCGGCAACAACCTGCGCGACCTCGTCGAACTCGCCCTCGCCGTGTCGGGGCAGGAGGGGGGCGCGCCCAAAAACGTCATGCTGCGCGCCACGCCCACCATCAGCACGCCCATCGGGCCCATCCGCTACCCCGAGCCCATCACCATCGTCAGCCGCACCGTCGGCGGCGCGGGCCAATGATCGTCGCCATTGACGGGCCGGCGGGGTCGGGCAAAAGCACGACGGCGCGCCGCGTGGCCGAAAAGCTGGGCTTTCTCTACCTCGACACGGGCGCCATGTACCGCGCCGTGGCCCTCGCGCTGGCGCGCCACCACGCCGACATCGGCGAGGCGCGGTCGCTGCCGCCGGATTTCGCGCTGCGGCTCGGCCACGACGCCGAGGGCGAGATGCGCGTGTTTCTGGGCGGCGAGGACGTGTCGGGCCTGATCCGCACCGCCGCGATGGGCATGGCCGCCAGCCAGGTGGCCGCGCTGCCGTGGGTGCGCCGGGCGATGGTGGCACTTCAGCGCGAGGCGGCAGCGGCGTGGCAGCAGCAGGGCGGCGGCGTCGTGCTCGACGGGCGCGACATCGGGACGGTCGTGTTTCCCGACGCCGATCTCAAAATCTTCATGGTCGCCGATGCGCGCGAGCGGGCGCGGCGACGCCTGCGCGAACTCGAGGCGCGCGGCGAAGCCGACACGCTCGAAAACGTCGAAAAGGCACTCGTGGCGCGCGACGCGCAGGACGCGGGCCGCGCCGTCTCGCCCCTGCGGGCCGCCCCCGACGCCCTCGTGCTCGACACGACGGCCCTCTCGCCCGAAGAACAGGTGGATTTCGTCGTGGCGCGGGCGCTGGAACGGCGGTAAACGTTGCCCGTTGGGTATTTTTCGCTACGCCGCGCATCGGCAGCCCCGGCTGCTCCCCTGATGCGCGGCCCTTTTGTCCCGACAAACCTAAAATCGCGACGCACCGGCACGGGGGATGCAGGGCGTCGGCAGCGGCAGCCGGCTTGCTAACAAGCTCAGGTTGCCGGGAGAAGCAGCATGGCTGAAGATCAGCAGAAACCCGAGTCCGCCGAAGTTGAAGAAGTGGCCGCGGACGTCCAGGCCGAACAGGGCGCCGTCGCCTCGACCGAGCCCGCCGCGGCCCTGACCGAACCCATCGGCGATGGCGCCGACCCCGCCGCCGACGCCGAAATGGCGCCCGAAAGCGCCGCGTCGGAGGAAAAACCCTCGTTTGTCGAGCGCGCCGTGGACGCCGTCGAGTCGGCCCTCGGCATTGGCGACGAGGACGAGGCCGCCGAAACCGCGCCCGCCGCCGAAGAAGAGGGCGAAGAGCGCTCGTTTGTCGAGCGCGCCGTGGACGCCGTGCAGAGCGCGATGGGCAGCGTGGCCGAAACCGTGTCGGCGCTGCGCGAAGCCCTCACGGGCGACGACGAGCAGAACGACACCCCCGACGCCAGCATCGCCTCCGTCGAAGACCTGCGCTCGCGCCGGACGCTGACGGGCTACACGGGCGAAATCCTGGGCGAAGTCGTCAAACTCGAAGACCTCGAACAGCAGCTTTCGAAAGAGTCCGAGCGCCGCAACGCCGACTTCCGCCGCATGGTGGAGGCGACGATGCGCGAGGTGCCCGAGCAGGACATCGTGCAGGGCCGCGTCGTGACCATCAACGACAAGGACGTCGTCATTGACATCGGCTTCAAAAGCGACGGCGTCGTGGCGCGCAACGAGTTCGAGCGCGAACTCCAGGCCGGCGACACCGTCGAGGTCTTTATCGAGCGGCGCGAAAACTACCAGGGGCAGCTCGTGCTGTCCAAGACGAAGGCCAACACCGTCCAGCGCTGGCGCCGCGTCGAGAATGCGTTCGAGAACGAGGAAGTCCTCGAAGGCACCATCATCCGCCGCATCAAGGGCGGCATGATCGTCGAGCTGTTCGACAACATGGAGGCGTTTTTGCCCGGCTCGCAGATTGACGTGCGCCCCGTGCGCGACTTCGACGCGTACCTCGACCGGCGCATGGAGTTCAAGATCGTCAAGCTCAACCCGGCCAACGAAAACATCGTCGTCTCGCACAAGGCGCTTATCGAGCGCGACCTTCAGGAGCAGCGCGAAAGCATCCTCGAGACGATGGAGCCCGGGCAGATTCTCGAAGGCACGGTCAAAAACATCACCGACTTCGGCGTCTTTGTCGACCTCGGCGGCGTGGACGGCCTCTTGCACATCACCGACCTGTCGTGGGGGCGCGTGTCGCACCCGAGCGAGGTGGTGCAGGTCGAGGACAAGCTCAACATCGTCGTGCTCGACTACGACAAGGAGCGGCAGCGCATCTCGCTGGGCCTCAAGCAGCTTCAGCCGCACCCGTGGGACGACATCCACGACAAGTTTGCCCCGGGCCGCGACGTGACGGGCAAGGTGGTTTCGATTACCGACTACGGCGCCTTTGTCGAACTCGACAAGGGCATCGAGGGGCTGGTGCACATCTCCGAGATGTCGTGGACGGAGCACGTCAAGCACCCGAGCCAGGTCGTGTCGCTGGGGCAGATGGTCGAAGTCAAGATTCTCAACATCGACGACGACGCCAAAAAGATTTCCCTCGGCATGAAGCAGCTTCAGCCCGATCCGTGGGAAGGCATTGCCGCCCGCTACCCGGCGGGGACGGTTCTCTCGGGCAAGGTGCGCAACATCACCGCGTTCGGCGTTTTCGTCGAGATCGAAAACGGCATTGACGGACTCGTGCACATCAGCGACCTGTCGTGGACGAAGAAAGTGCGG
Source organism: uncultured Rhodothermales bacterium (assembly GCA_965365535.1). Lineage (GTDB taxonomy): Bacteria > Bacteroidota > Rhodothermia > Rhodothermales > BA12 > CBDUCD01. The sequence goes on from CBDUCD010000142.1 coordinate 6,010, forward strand.
CATCCCGGCGAGGTGGTCAAGAAAGGCCAGGAACTCGACGTCGTCGTGCTGGGCATCGACGAGAAAAACCGCCGCATCTCGCTGGGCCACAAGCAGGTGGAGACGAACCCGTGGAACACGTTTGCGAACGTGTACACCGAGGGCTCGGATCACGACGCGACCGTGCAGCGGGTGCTGGAAGCGGGCGTCGTCGTCGACCTGCCGCTCGACGTGGAGGGCTTCATCCCTGCGGGCGAGCTCAAGAAAAACGGCCACCCGGCAGACGGCTACCGCGAAGGGCAGCCCCTGACGGGCCTGCGCGTGATTCGCTTCGACTCGAACAACAAGGAGATCATCCTGTCCGAGACGGCGAAAGAGCGCGAAGGCGAGCGGTCGGTGCGGCAGCAGGAGATGAGCGAGCGCCGCGAGGAGCGCAGCCGCGAGCGCCGCGAGGTGCAGCAGTACGTGCAGCAGGCCAACACGGGGCCGGCCACGCTGGGCGAACTCAGCGGCCTGGCGCAGCTCAAGGCGCAGATGGAAGCCGCCGAGCGCGCCGCCGATGCGGACGCCGTGGCCGACGCCGCCGAGGGCACCAAGCCCGTCACGGCGATGGAGGAGCAGGACTCGGTTGCCGAGAACGAAGCGTTCACCAAGCCCACGGGCGACGAGCGCCTCGTGACGACCGACGACGTGGTGGAAGAAGCCACGGACGACGAGGACGACGCGGCCTGACGCCGGCGCGTGCAACACAAAAGGGGCGGCCTCCTCCGGGGAGGGCCGCCCCTTTTTGATTTTACGGGGAAGGACGCCCTTCTGGCAGTTTTTGTGCACCGGACGTTTTAGCAACGGGGCCGCCCGTCCGATACCTCCTGAAAGGTCGCCCGCCCGGCGACGTCGTCCCCACCCCAAGACCCCGCCCCGATGCGTAATTCCATCCGCCAGCGCCGCCATCCGCGCCGCGCCCTCACGCTGTCGAGTCCCACGCACCCGCGCTATTTCCACGGCTTCCGCGACGTGCCGCCCATGCCCATGCCCTCGCACGAGCGCGTCATGTTGCAGCAGCTGCTGAACCTCGTGTCGGCGCCCATGCCGTGCGGCCTGCGCCCCGTGTACAGCCCGAACTGACCGGCGCACCTTAATAAAGAGAAAACCCCGGCAGCCCTTGCGGCCACCGGGGTTTTTGCGTTC
>CBDUCD010000143.1:0-7157 GCA_965365535.1 uncultured Rhodothermales bacterium
GCGCGTTGCGGGCCGCAGTACGCACCGCTGCCGCCGACGCGCGCCTCGACGCGCTGCTGCCCGCCGATGCGGAAAACGCGTGGCAGGCGTGGCAGGAGACCGCCGCGCGCGCGTGGGATGCCCTCCTGCCTCCCCTCCGCGGCACCCCCTTTGCCCGCCTCGACGTGCCCGCCGCCGCGCAGCCCCGCCACGCGTTTCAACTCGACGGCAGCGCTGCCGTGCGCGAGGCCGCCGCGCTGCGCGTCTTCAGCCCTGCCCTGGCCCGGCTGGGGCCGGCGCGCGTGCTGATGGGCCTTCGCGCCGACACCACCGGCCTCGACGCCCACTTCGACGCGCACCTCGACGCGCCCCTGCTGGCCGGCGGCGCTTCCGACAGCGTCCAGGTCGAGGGCCGCTTCCGGCTGTCGGCAGCGGGAGGGCTGGAGGGCCACGCCCGCCTGGCTGCCGACACGCTGCGCGTGGGCGCCGTTTTCCCCGGCGCCCGGGCGCTGTTCACCATCGCCGGCGAGGGGGCACGCCTCGACTTCGAGAGCCGCGTGGACGGGGCGCCCGTGGCGCTGCTGAAAGCCAGCGTGGACGCGGGCACGCTGCAAACGCGCCTCCGCGTGGACACGCTCCAGCTTACCGCCGGCCCCTACCGGCTGGCCACGCCCGAGCCCCAGGCCCTGCTGCTCTACCGCGACGCCCTCGTGCTGCCCCACTTCACCCTCGTCACCGCCGACGGCGCGGGCCGCTTCGAGGCGCGCGGCGCCGTCTCGCCCTCGCCCTCCGACACGCTGTTTGCCCGGATGACGAAGCTGCCTTTCGCGCCCGTCACGGCCCGGCTGGGGCCGCGCTTCCACTTCGACGGCAACCTTTTTGCCGACCTGGCCCTGACGGGCGTTTTCACCCAGCCCGAAATTACCGGCACGCTGGGCGCCCGCGACCTGACGTGGGGGCGCTACGCCGTGGGCGACGTGACCGTGAGCAGCTTTTACACGCCCGACCAGCCCGACGTGTCGCTGGCCCTCGACCTCCAGCCCGCCGCCGCGCCGCCGGCAGGCTTCCCGGCGCCCCGCACGCGCGTGCGCGTGGACGGCACGTTCCGGCTGCCCGCCCGCCGCGACCCCGGCCACCTCGACCTGGACGTGCTCGCCGACTCGGCCAGCGCCTTTTTCTTCGACAACCTGTTCCCCAACCTCATCCAGGACGCCACGGGCGCCATCGTGGGCGACGGCCACGTCGGCGGGTCGTTCAGAAAGCCGCTTTTCGAGGCCGACATGCAGGTTTCGGGCGCCCGCTTCCGCATTCCCGCCTTCAACCTCACCTACACCGCCGACGCCCGCGCCCGCGTAGATGCCGCCGGCATCCACGTCGAAAACGGCGTGCTGCGCGACGCCGGCGGCGGCGTGGGCCGCGTCAGCGGCTCGATTCTGTTCAACGACTACCGGTACTTCTCGCTCGACCTGGCGGGGCAGCTCGACCGGCTCGTCTTTCTCAACGTCACCCAGTCGCCCGACCTCGCCTTTTACGGGCGGATGCGCGCCTCGGGCGACGTGCGCCTCGCCGGGCCGCTCAGCGACGCCCGCCTCTCGTCCTCGAACGCCCGGCTGACCGACGACAGCGAGGTCTTTATCCCCATCCGCACCTCGGCGGGCGTTTCGGACGCGGGCTTTATCGTTTTTGCCGACTCGCTCGGGCAACTGCCCGACCTGCGGGGTTTTACGCGCCGCACCAGCGTCATCGGGCCCGTAGCGGGCGAGCGGACGTTCGTGGCCGGGCTGGACATGGACCTGAACCTGCAGGCGCCCCCCGGCGTAACCGTCAACCTCGTCACCGATCCCCTCGCGGGCGACGTGATGCGGGCCGTGGGCAGCGGGCGCGTCCAGCTCCAGCGCCGCGACGGGGACTTCCAGCTTTTCGGCACGCTCGACGTGACGGGCGGCGACTACCTCTTTACGGCGGGCGACGTGTTCGTGCGGCGCTTCGGCATCGAAAGCGGCACCCTTACGTGGGATGGCAACCCGCTCGACCCCCTGCTCGACGTGCACGCCCAGTACGCCACGCGCGCCTCGCTGGCCGGCACGCCGTACGCGGGCACGTCGGCGCGCTTCGTGCCCCTGCTCGTGCGCCTCAACGTGGGCGACCGGCTCTCGGCGCTTTCCATCGGCCTCCACCTCGAACTCGACCAGAGCAGCCGGGGCCAGCCCCTCACCGACTTGCAGGAAATCGAGCCTTTTCTTAACCAGCCCGACCGGCAGGCCGAATATGCCACGAGTGTCCTGCTCACCAACTCGTTTTTGCTTACCACCCAGCTTACCGAAGCCGGCTCGACCGAAACGCTGGCTTCCACGGGCAACCGCTTTGCCTTTGCCAGCCTTTCCCAGCTCGTCGCCACCCAGCTCAACCGCTACCTCGCCGCCGTTCTGCCCGGCGTAGATTTCAACCTGGGCGTGCAGGGCGAGCGCGCAACCGACCTGGACGTGAGCTACGGCATCGCCCTGCGCCTGCTCGACGAGCGCCTCGTCATTCGGGGCGCGGGCCTGCTCCGCACGGAAGAGGGCGCCGCCGACCCGCAGGGACTTCAGGGCGAGTTCGTCGTGGAAGTACGGCTCTCGAGCGCCGTGTCGGTCGAAGTGTTTTACCGCCGCGAGGAAGACGTGCTCCAGCGCGTCGTCACCTCGTCCACGGGCGCCGGGCTTTCCTACAAAACCCAGTTTACGTCGTGGGCCGCCTTCTGGCGCCGCCTCACGGGCCAGGCCGCCCCCGACGACCGGTTCGCCTCCCAGTATCCCTGACTTTCATCCCTGATTTTATCCCCAATCCTTTGAACGATTCCGACCCCCTCAGCGCCGAGGTGCTGCAATTTCTCAGCGGCCACAAGGGCCGCCTGTTCCGCGCCAAAGACCTCGCCCGCCAGATGGGCATCGGCGGCGACAACCGGCGCTTCAAGCGCCTGATGAACGCGCTCCACACGCTTGCCGACGAGGGCAGCGTGGCGCGCAAAAACGGCCAGTTTGGCTACCGCGGCGCCCGCGAGACGCGCCTGGGCCGCCTCACGGTACACCCGCAGGGCTACGGCTTCGTGATGGTGGAAGGCCAGGAAAACGACCTGTTCGTGCCGCCCGACAGCATGAAAAACGCCCTCGACGGCGACACGGTCGAGGTCAACGCCCGCCCGCCGCAGCGCGATGGGCGGCAGGAGGCCGAGGTCGTCCGCGTGGTCGAGCGGGGGCGCACGCAGACCGTGGGCACGTTCAAGCTGCGCGGCAAAAGCGGCGTCGTCAAGCCCGACGAGCCGCGCCTGCGCTACGACATTTTCGTGGACCGCGAGAACGTCGGCGCGGCCCAGGACGGCGACAAGGTCATCGTCTCGCTCGACAGCTTCGAGCCGGGCGCCGTCCAGCCCAGCGGGCACATTCTCCAGGTGCTCGGCTCGGCCGCCGACCCCGCCGTGCGCGTGCTCGCCCTCGCCCTCGCCCTCGACATCCGCAGCGACTTCCCCGCCGACGCCGAGGCCGAGTCCGAATCGCTGTCCGAGCGCATCCCCAGAAAGGAGATCGCCCGCCGGCTCGACCTGCGCAAGTCGCGCATTTTCACCATCGACCCCGTTGACGCCAAGGATTTCGACGACGCCATCCACGTGACGGCCCTCGAAGGCGGCGACGTGGAGGTGGGCGTCCACATTGCCGACGTAGGTCACTACGTCGCCCCCGGCGGCCCGCTGGACAAGGAGGCGTACGCGCGCGGCACCAGTGTGTACCTGGTGGATCGGGTGATTCCCATGCTGCCCGAAAAGCTGTCCAACCGCGTCTGCTCGCTCGTGCCCCACGAGGACCGGCTGACGTATTCGTGCATCATGCGCGTGGGCGCCGACGGCACGCTGCGGTCGTGGCGCATCGCCGAGACCGTCATTCACTCGCACGCGCGCTTTTCGTACGAGGAGGCCCAGGCCGTGCTCGACGGGCAGGCCGGCCACGAATACGCCGACGACCTGAGGCAGGCCGCCGCGCTTGCGGCCATCCTGACGCGGCGCCGCATGGCCGAGGGCTCGATTGACTTCGACCTGCCCGAGGTGCGCATCGCCCTGAATGAAAACGGCCACGCGACGGGCGTGTACCGCAAAGAGCGACTCGCCAGCCACCGACTCATCGAGGAGTTCATGCTGCTGGCCAACCGCGCCGTGGCCCTCGAAGGCCAGAAGCGCCCGTTTCTCTACCGCATCCACGAGCCGCCCGACGCCGAGCGCATCCAGACGCTGGCCGACTACGTGCGGGCTTTCGGGCTGAAGCTGCCGCTCACGAATGGCAACGTGACGTCGAGCGACCTCAACGCCCTGCTCGAAAAGGCGCAGGGCCTGCCCGAGGGCGTGATCGTGACGAGTGCGGCGCTGCGTTCGATGTCGAAGGCGCGCTACAGCCCGCACAACGTGGGGCACTACGGGCTGGGCTTTTCGCACTACGCCCACTTTACCTCGCCCATCCGCCGCTACCCCGACCTCATCGTGCACCGCCTGCTGAAAACGTACCTCGCCGGCGGGCGCGACGCCGCCGTGGAAACGCTGGAGGCGCAGGGCGTCCACCTGTCGGAGCGCGAAAAGGCGGCCACGGAGGCCGAGCGCGAGTCCGTCAAGCTGAAGCAGATCGAGTACCTGCGCGACCACCTGGGCACGACGTTCCAGGGCGTCGTGAGCGGCGTGGCCAAGTTCGGCGTCTTTGTCGAGCTTTCCGAGGTGCTCGTCGAGGGCCTCGTCCACGTGCGCGACCTGACGGACGACCACTACGTGTACGACGAAAAGCGGTACGCGCTGGTGGGGCGCCGCCGGGGCCACCGCTACCGCGCCGGCGACACGCTGCGCGTGACCGTGGCCGCCGCCAACCCCGAGACGCGGACCGTCGAACTCGTCCTCGCAGACGACTGAGGCAGCCGTGTTGTACCCTGCCCTTTTCCGGCACGCCTGGCTGCGGCGGGCGCGGGCGCCCCGGCCCCGGCTGTTCTGGCTGGCCGCCGTGCTCGTGGGCCTGCTGCTCGCCTACGTCGCCGTCGCCCTCGTCTTTGCCGCGTGGGGCGCCGACAGGCTGCTGGCCCTCGCGCAGCCCGGCCTCGACCCGCTGGGCTGGCTGAATGCCCGCCTCGCCCCCCTCCTGCTGGGCTTGCTGGCGCTGCGGTTTCTGCTGCAAAAGCCGGTGCAGGGGCGGCTGGCGCCCTACCTCGCGCTGCCCGTGCGGCGCGGCGCCCTCGCGCGGTTTTTCACCCTCCACCAGGTGCTGAGCCTGCACAACGCGCTGCCGCTGCTGTTTGCCGTCCCGTTTGCGCTGCGGTGGGTGCTGCCGGCGGGCGGACGGGCGGGCGCCCTGTGCTGGCTGGGCGGCGTGGTGGCCGTGCTGCTGGCAAGCGATTTCCTCAACACGGGCGCGCGGATGCTGCTGGGGCGCCGCCCCCTCGCCTTTGTGGGCCTCGCCGCGGGCGCCGCCCTGCTGCCCCTGCTGGACGAGATGGCCGGCACGGGCTGGGGACGGCTGGCGGGGTGGACGCTTTTCAGCCGCCTGGCGTGGGGCGATGGCGGCGCGCTGGCGACCCTCTGGCTGGGCGCGGGCGCCCTTTTCGGGCTCGTGAGCGCGCTGCTGGCCCGGCAGATGCGCGGCGCCGGCGCCGCCCCGGCTACCGCCTACTCGGCGCTGCGCTTTTCGCCCCATACGCCCGTCCGCAACCTGCTCTACCTCGAAACGGCCCTCGTGCTGCGCAACGCGCGGCCCCGGCAGTTCGTCCTCGTCTCGCTCCTGTTCTCGGCGCTCTACCTCGTCGTGTTTCTGGCGCGGGGCGGCGGCGAAACCACGGCGCTGCTGCTGGCCTACATGGCTACGGGCATGTTTGCCCTCAACTACGGGCCGCTCATGTTTGGCTGGGAAAGCAGCTTTTTCGATGGCCTGCTGGCCCGCCCCCACCACTTCGCCGACGTGGTGCGGAGCAAGCTGGTGCTGCTCCAGGCGTCGTGCGTGCTGTTGGGCGGGCTGGCGCTGCCCCTTTTCCTGTGGCTCGCGCCCCGCTACGTGCTGCACCTGGGCGCGACGGCGCTCTACACCGCCGGCATCGCCGTGCCGGCCATGCTGCGGCTCGCCACCCGCAACCAGACGCGCCTCGACCTCTCGGATGGCTCGCTGTTCAACTTCCAGGGCGTGTCGGCGCGGCACATGGTGTGGACGGCGGGGCTGGCCCTTCCGCCCGTCGCACTCGTCTGGGTGGCAGGCGCGATGGGCCTCGTCGTGCTCGCCGGGCTGTCCCTGGCCGGCGCGGTGGCGGTGCTGGCGTGGCCGGCGCTGTTCGCCTCGACGCTCCACCGGCGGCGCTACGCGATGGCGGCGCACTTCCGCGAAGCCCTCGTCTGATGCCTGCACACCTCACCGCCCGCCACCTCGTCAAAGCCTTCGGGTCGCACTTCCGGCTCGACGTGCCCTTTTTGCAGGTAGATGAGGGCGAGTGCGTGGGCCTCGTGGGCAATAATGGCGCGGGCAAGACGACGCTGCTGCGCCTGCTGCTCGACCTCGCCGTGCCCGACGCGGGCGAGGTGTACCTCGACGGGCACGCCATCGCCCGCACCAACGCGTGGCGGCGCGACGTGGCCTCGTTTCTCGACCGCGGCTTTCTCATCGACTTTCTGACGCCGCGCGAGTTTTTCCTGTTCGTGGGCAGCCTCTACAAACGGGCCGAGGCCGAAGTCGAGGCGTTTCTGCCTTTTTTCCACGACCTGCTCGACCCCGCCCTCATGGCCCCCCGGGCGCCCCTCGTGCGCGACCTGTCGCTGGGCAACCAGAAAAAGGTGGGGCTGGTGGCCGCCCTCGTGTGCGCGCCACGCCTGCTCGTGCTCGACGAGCCTTTCGCCAACCTCGACCCCGGCTCGCAGATGCGGCTGCGGCGCGTGCTCCAGCAGCAGGCCCGCGACCTGGGCACGACGCTGCTCGTGTCGTCGCACGACCTGCGCCACGTCACCGAAATCTGCTCGCGCATCGTGCTTATCGAAGGCGGCCGCATCGTGCGCGACGTGCCCGCCTCGCCCGCAAGCCTGCCCGACCTCGAAGCGTATTTCGCCGGGTAGCAGGCGAGGTTTCTGGTTACGGGAGCGCTACGGCGGGAATGGCTGGAAAAGAGTGAGTGGTTAAATCAAAGAACTGGTATCATAC
>CBDUCD010000144.1:0-7038 GCA_965365535.1 uncultured Rhodothermales bacterium
CCCTTATCCAGCCCGACTCGGCGGGCGCGTACGTCAACCGGGGCTACTCGCTCGTCAGCGCCGAGCGCGCCCCCGAGGCCATCGAAGCCCTCGCCCTGGCGATTGAAAAAGGCGAAAAAGAGCCCGACACCTTTATCTACCTCGCCTCGCTCTACCAGCAGAACGAGCGCCCCGCCGACGCCGTGGCGATTCTCGAACGCGCCCGCGACACCATGCCCGACAACCCGGACGTGCAGGCGCAGCTGCTCCAGGCCTACGTCGGCGCCGGCCAGCTCGACCGCGCCCTGACCTACTACCAGGACGCCGTCAGCCGCGAGCCCGACAACGCCGTGTACCGCTACAACTACGGCTCCCTCCTGCTCCAGAACGAGAAGTACGACGAGGCCGTCGAGCAGCTCAAGCGCGCCGTCGAACTCAGCCCCGACAACGCGAACGCGCAGTACAACCTGGGCGCCAGCTACATCAACCAGGCCGTGGGCGTGAACGAGCAGGTGCGCGAGATGGACGACAAGCTGCGCGAGGAGCGCCGCACCCTTACCAGCGAGCAGATCCAGGCGCGCGAAAGCGAGGTGGATGCCCTCGTGCAGCGCCGCACCGAGCTGTTCGGGCTGGCCATTCCCGCCCTCGAACGCGCCCGCGAACTGGCCGAACTCAACGGCGAGGACGCCCAGGGGCCGTGCCGCGCCCTGTTCCAGGCTTACACCAACACGCGCCAGACCGAGAAGGCCCAGGCCATCGCCGCCTGCGCCGGCTACGGCGACACGAATTGAGGGGTGCGTTTGCCAGTGGCTGGCCGTTTCGATAGGCCCGGGACTTTTTCCCTCCGTCGTTAGCCCCTGGTAGGTCCAACCCTTTGCCCACCGACGAATCAGCACGCTCCGCGCCCGGACTTCTGCCCTGAGGTCCGGGCGCGTGGTTTATCCCACCACCCGCTATGCGCGACGCATCCCCGTACGGCTTCGGCACCCGCTGCATCCACGCCGGGCAAGAGCCCGACCCGTCCACGGGCGCCATCATGACGCCCATCTACCAGACCTCGACGTACGTGCAGGCGGCGCCGGGGCAGCACCAGGGCCACGAGTACGCCCGCGTGTCGAACCCCACGCGGACGGCCCTCGAAGCCAACCTCGCCGCACTTGAAGGCGCCCGCTACGGGCTGTGCTTTTCGTCGGGCGTGGGCGCGATGGACGCCATCCTGAAAGGGCTGAACCCGGGCGACCACGTCGTGGCGACGAACGACCTGTACGGCGGCTCGTACCGGCTTTTCACCCAGGTGTTTGCCCGCTACGGCGTCGCGTTCTCGTTCGTGGACCTGCGCGACGCGGGCGCGCTCGAAGGGGCCATGCGGCCCGAAACGCGCCTCGTCTGGCTCGAGACGCCCACCAACCCCCTGATGCGCGTGCTCGACATCGCGGCGCTTGCCGAAACCGCGCACGCGCACGGCGCCGACGTGGCCGTGGACAACACCTTTGCCACGCCCTACCTCCAGCAGCCCCTCGCCCTCGGCGCCGACCTCGTCGTGCACTCGGCCACCAAATACCTCGGCGGCCACTCGGACGTGATCCTGGGCGCCGTCCTCACCTCGCGCGACGACTGGCGCGAAAAGCTGCTGTTTCAGGTCAAGAGCACGGGCGCCGTGCCCGGCCCGATGGATTGCTTTCTGGTGCTGCGCGGCACCAAAACGCTGCACCTGCGCATGGAACGGCACTGCGCCAACGGAGGGGCCGTGGCGCGTTTTCTCGACGGCCACCCCGCCGTCGAAAAGGTGTTCTACCCCGGGCTGGAGGGTGACCCCGGCCACGCCCTCGCCGCCCGGCAGATGCGCGGTTTCGGCGGGATGCTGTCGTTCACGCTCAAAAAGGACACCGTCGAGGCCGCGACAGAGGTGATTACGCGCACGCGCGTGTTCCAGCTGGCCGAAAGTCTGGGCGGCGTCGAGAGCCTGATCGAGCACCCGGCTTCGATGACGCACGGCTCGATTCCCGCCGAGGAGCGGGTAAAAGCGGGCTTTTTCGACTCGCTGATCCGGCTGTCCGTCGGCGTCGAGGACGAGGCCGACCTGATTGCCGACCTCGACCGCGCCCTGGGTTGAAACCTGCTACCGGCTGCTTTTCAGGCCGAGGGTGACGTACACGCTGCGGCCCTGCGCGGCCAGGCTCGACAGGGCGAGGTGCTCGCGGTAGTACCGGTCGAACAGGTTTTCGACGCCCGCCTCCACCGACAGGCCCTGCCACAGCAGGCCGCCCAGCCGGATGGCCTCGACGTGGAAGCCGCCGGTGGGCCGCTCGCCGTAGGTAAAGCGCGCCACGCGCTGCTGCGCCAGCGCCCACCGGCTTTCCCATTCGGCGTGCCAGCCCCGCCGCCCGTAGCGCACCGCCGCGACGCCGCCCACGGGCGGCATCTGCGGAAGCGGCTCGTGGAAGGTGCTGTTGTAGCCCCGGCTGACGGACACGGACGCCGCAGCGGTGAGGCCCTCCACGAGTGCGCGCGCGTCGAGCAGGGCGCTGGCCTCGCCGCCCGCCCGCCACCCCGACCGGGCGTTCTGGTAGCGGCGGAACCGGTACGTCGAGCCCGACAGGCCCGGCACCACGTCGGGGTCGGCCACGCCCACGACGATGTTGCGGAGCCGGTGGGCGTAGGCGGCGGCCTCGAAGGCCAGCCACGAACCGGCGTAGTGCAGCCCCACCTCGAACTGCCGGCTGCGCTCGGGCCGGAGGTCGGGGCGGCCCGTGTAAAAGTAGCCATCCACGTAGTTGTACACGTAGTGGCCGTACTGCTCGACGGGCGTGGGCAGCCGCCCGGCGTCGGCGATGCTGGCGTAGAGGCGCGTCTGCCCCGCCAGGTGGTACGTGAGGCGCGCCGACGCGCTGGGCAGCGCCAACGTCCGGCCCAGCCGCGCCGTGCTGTCGCGCGCGGCAAAGATGGAGCGCATCTCGGCCCGGTACACGTCGCGCCACGACGCGTCGAGGCGGGCCGACAGCGCGAGGCTCAGGTGGGCGCCCAGGGGCCGCTCGGCGCCCACCGACACGCCGGCGTTCGTGGCCCGCACGTCGCCCACGTTGAGCAGGTACATGTCGCGGACGCCGGGGTAGAGGCTGTACATCCACATGTCGCCAAACTGGCGCAGCCGGTGCAGGTCGGCGGTGAGCGTCAGCGCCGTGGCGCCCAGCCGGCGCTCGGCGTCGAGCTGGGCGCCCCAGACGCCTGTCGAGCCCTGCATGGGCATGTACATGCCCCGCATCACGGGGCGGGCCAGCACGTCGCGGTCGCGGTCGTCCATGGCGTGGCGGACGAGGTTGCGGTAGAGGCGCAGGCGGAAGGCGTCGAAGGGGGCCACCGGCCCCGCGTACTCGGCGCTGGCGATGCGCGCCCGGGCCAGCGTGGCGTCCATGAGCAGGGCCGGATAGCCCACGCGCCACGCATCGTCGGCGATGGCCTGGAGGGTGACGGTGCCCGCGCCCAGCCGGAGGGCGGCGGCGAGGGCGAGGTTGCGCTTCTGGTAGCCCGACCCCGGCGTGGCGCCCCGCCCGCCCGGCGCGTAGTTGCCGGCGCCCCGGTACGAGCCGCTGGCGCGCACGGCAGCGCGGCCTCGGGCGGCGCCGACGGTGCCGCGCAGCCGGCGGGCCAGGCCCTGGCTTTCCACGCCCATCTCGCCCGAAAACGCGAGGGGCACGCCAAAGCGCGGGCGCTCGGTTACGAGGTTGACGGCGCCGCCCATCTGCCCGCCGCGCGTCAGGTCGGCGGCGCCTTTGACGACCTCGACCGTGGCGAGGTTTTCGGGCTCGACGTAGCTGGAGGCCGGGTCCATCTTGTCCACGCACGCGCCGTAAACGGGCATCCCATCCACCAGCAGCGCGATCTGGCCGCCGCCGTAGCCCCGCACGACGGGCTCGCGGGCGAAGTTGCCGCGCCCGACGAGTGACACGCCGGGCAGCCGCGCCAGCAGGTCGTCCGTGGTGGCGGGCGTGCGGGACGGCGCCGACGGTGCCCCGGCAATGGCGCGCGTGCCCAGCACGTCCACGGCGTCGAGTTCGACGGGGTGCGGCGCGAGCCGGACGACGAGGGGGCGCGTGCCCGCGGCCACGCGCGCCGGGTGGTAGCCAACGGCCGTCACGACGAGCCACGCGTCGGCGGGCTGGAGGGCGAGGGCGAAATGGCCGTCGGCGTCGGCGGCGGCGCCGCGCGTGCTGTTTTCCACCCGCACCGACGCGCCAGGCACCCCCTCGCCCGTCGCCCGGTCCACGACGCGCCCTGCCGTCTGCGCGGACAGGGGTGCGGCGGCCAACGCCATCGAAAAAAGCAGGCAGAAGGCGGTTTTCATGGCTCGAAAACGGTAAAGTCGCGGAAGTGGAACGCCTGGCGCGGGCCGCCCGGCGGCGTCAGGAAAACCGTCATCCTCCACGCGCCGGACATGATGAAGTCCACGTTCCAGCGGTAGCGGCCCGCCTCCATCGCGGCAGGCGTGAAAGGCGTCGAGTGGCCGTCGCCGCCGCCCATGTCCATGTACGGGTACAGGTCGGCGGCGAGGCCCGGGGCGGGCGCGAAGTCGTGGCCCGTCCACGCGTGCGCGGCCACCTCGAACAGGTTGCGCCCCACGACGGGCCGGGCGGGCGCCACCCACGACACGAGCCATCCATCCAGGCGCTGCATCCAGCGGTCGGCGCGGGCTTCGACCTCGAAGCGCGCCGTGCCCGTGGCGCCATCGAGACCTTCCACCGTCACGCCCAGGGCAAAGCGCTGCGCGGCGGTGTCGGGGGCGAGGAAAAAGGCGTCGCCGCGAAAAAAGCCGCCCTCGTCGGCGCGCGCGGCGGGATCTGTGGCCGGCATCGCCACGCCCGCCGCCGGGCCGTCCAGCGCCTCCACAACCACCTGCAACCGGGCATCGGCGACGGGCTGGCCGGCGCGCGTCAGCCGGAAGCCCAGGCGGTTGTAGCCCAGGTGCGCCCCGCCGCGGTCGGCCCAGAGTTCGACGCCGAACGGCCCGGCGGGGGCGGTGCCCACGAGCCTGTCGCCCGTGGCTTCGGGGGGCGGCAGGGGCGGCTGCCGCGCCTTGAAGTCGAAGTCGGTGAGGTTGTCGGGCACGCAGCCGGGCAGCACGGCGGCCAGCAGGCACGCGAGCACGAGGGGGCGAGGCGTCATGGCGCGAGGTCGTAGCGGACGGCGGCGGGCGCGTCGTCGAGGGTCTGGAGAAAGGCGACGAGGGCGGCGCGCTCGTCGGCGGAGAGGTGGAGCGGGCGCACGCGCGGGCTCTGCCCCGGCGCCCCGTCGCCGCCCCGATTGTAGTAGTCCACGACGGCTTCGAGGGTGGGCAGGCGCCCGTCGTGGAAGTAGGGCGCCGTGCGGGCGAGGGCGCGCAGGCTGGGCACGCGAAACACGCCCCGATCCTCCGGGCGCCGGGTGATGCGGGCGCGGCCCGAGTCCGCCGGCGTGGGCGCCGCGCCGTTGTTCTCGAAGGCGTCCGAGGTAAGGAGGGGGCCGGCGTGGCAGGCGGCGCAGTGCGTCTCGAAAAGCGCCAGCCCGGCGCGGGCCCGGGGCGAAAAGGCGTCCGCCGCGCCCGCGCGGTAGTGGTCGAAGGCCGTGGGCGCGCTGACGAGGGTGCGCTCGTAGGCGGCGAGGGCGTACGTCAGCGTCTGCACCGACGGCCCCTCGCCCCTGAAGGCGGCGGCAAAGCGGGCGGCGTAGCCGGGATGGCGGCGCAGCCGGGCCAGGGCGCTGTCGAGGGGCAGCGCCATCTCGCGCGCGTCTTCGAGGGGCACGAGGGCCTGGCTTTCGAGAAACAGCACGCCGCCATCCCAGAACAGCGACTTCCGGTACGCCACGTTGAGCAGCGAGGGCGCGTTGCGCAGCCCCTCCTGCCCCGCCACGCCCCGGCTCAGGCGCCGCCCGTCGGAAAAGGCCCGCCCGGCCTCGTGGCACGACGCGCACGAAACCGTACGATCCCGCGACAGGATGGGGTCGAAAAAGAGACTCCGCCCCAGGGCGACGCGCGCGGGCAGCAGGGGGTTCTGCGGCGGCACGGGCAGCGCCCCGAAGCCCGGCGGGATGGGCACCGTCACCGCGCCCGGCGCCCCCTCCGGCCCGGACGCATCGCACCCCGCCGCCAGGCAGGCGAGCAGCGCGAGGCCCAGGACGGAAAAAAGGAGATGCCGCATCGCGTCAGTCGCGGCTGACGCTGCCCAGCGTAAAGGCGGCGGCAGCGTTGGCCCTGAAGGCGTCCACGATGGGCTGGCAGCCGCCCGTCATGCAGAAGCGGTTCGCGGGCACGTCGTAGTCCACGCCGGCCACGAACCGGGCAAAGTCCACCTGGAGGGGGAGCCTTTGCGCCCTGCCGCCCTCGACGACGAACGGCGTGGCCAGCGTCACCGTCGGCGCGTTGCCCGCACCGCCCACGTGCAGGCGCCACTGCCCCGACGCCGCCTCGCCCGGCGTGGCCGTGGCCGGGTCGGGCTGGCCGTCGCCGTCCACGTCGAGCAGGCCGTCCATGCGCAGAAACAGGTAGCCCGAGTTCCAGCTCCAGTGCATCGAAGGCGTCTGCGGCGCGAGGGGATGGCCCGCGGGCGCATCCTCCATGGCGATGCGGTTGTCGAGGCCGTCCACGCCGAGGGTAAAGCGGAGGCCCGTGTAGCGCCCGGCAGGCACCTCGCCGAGTTCGGCCAGCGTGCGCCCCGCGTCGCCCGCGACGAGTACGTAGCGCTCCCTGACGGTGTGCTGGACTTCGGCGTCGTCCGTCTGCCGGGCGCGCACGGTGATGGGCGCGGCGGCCATGACGGCGATTTCGCGGCCATCTTCGCGCATCAGCACCAGGTCGGACAGGTACAGGCGGGCCGTTTCGAGCTGCCCCTTCCGCCCGTTGACGGTAAACGGCTGGCCTGCCTGGAGCGCCGCGCCGCCCGCGAGGGCCTGCACGTCGAGGCGCAGGGGCGCGGGCGCGTCGCCGTCGCCGCCAGAGTCGCAGGCCGCGAAAACCACGAGGCTACAAGCAATGAGTAGATAGGAAAAGGTGCGCATGGTGGATGGGTGGAAATTGGTCATTGGTCA
>CBDUCD010000145.1:0-6984 GCA_965365535.1 uncultured Rhodothermales bacterium
GGGCCGCTGCCGCAGACGCGCTTCGTGCTCCAGAAAGCCCTCGCGCTCGGGCTGCCCGCCATCGTCGTCATCAACAAGATCGACCGGCAGGACGCCCGCGCGCCCGAAGTCCTCAACGAGATCTACGACCTCTTCATTGACCTCGACGCCACCGAAGAGCAGATCGAGTTTCCCGTCCTCTACGCCGTGGCCCGCGACGGGCAGTGCACGCCCCGCCTCGACCAGCCCCTGACGGACTTCCGACCGCTTTTCGAGGCCATCCTCGAACACGTGCCCGCGCCCACGGGCGACCCCGACGCGGCGCTCCAGGTGCTCGTCACGAACGTGCGGCCCGACAAGTACCTCGGCCCGCTCGCCATCGGGCGCGTCGTCAACGGGACGATCAAGAACAAGGGCCGCGTGGCGCTCTGCCACCGCGACGGCACCACGCGCAACGTGGGCGTGACGGCCCTTTTCGACTTCGAGGGGCTGAGCCGCCACGAGGTCGAAAGCGCCGGGCCGGGCGAAATCGTGATGGTGGGCGGCGCCGGCGGCATCGGGCTGGGCGAGAGCCTTTCGGACGCCGAGAACCCCGACCCGCTCGTGCCCCTCAAGGTGGACGAGCCCACGCTTTCGATGGAGTTCCGCATCAACGACAGCCCGTTTTCGGGCCGCGAGGGGCAGTACGTGACCAGCCGCAACCTGCGCGACCGACTCATGCAGGAGGCCGAGAACAACCTCGCCATGAAAATCGAGGAAACCGACAGCCCCGACCGCTTTGTCGTGTACGGGCGCGGCGAGCTCCAGATGGCCATCCTCATCGAGCAGATGCGCCGCGAAGGCTACGAGTTCGCCGTCGGGATGCCGCAGGTGATCCTGAAAGAGGTGGACGGGCGGCGCCACGAGCCGTACGAAAAAGCCCTCATAGACGTGCCCGAGGAGCACATGGGCGTCGTTGTGCAGAAGCTGGGCACGCGGCGCGGCCTGATGGTCAAGATGACCAACCACGGCACGGGGCGCGTCCGGCTGGAGTTCGACATCCCGGCGCGCGGCCTCATCGGCTACCGGACGGAGTTCATGACCGACACGAAAGGCACCGGCATCCTGACGCACCTGTTCGACGGCTACCGCCCGTGGGCGGGCGAGATCGTGCACCGCGCCACGGGCGGCCTCGTCGCCGACCGCTCGGGGCGCGTCACGCCCTACGCCATCGTGGGCCTGCAGGAGCGCGGCGAGCTGTTCGTGGGGCCGCAGGACGAGGTTTACACGGGCATGATCATCGGCGAAAACGCCCGCGACAGCGACCTCGACGTGAACATCGTCAAGGAGAAAAAGCTGACCAACATGCGCGCCTCGGGCTCGGACAACTTCGAGAAGCTCGTGCCGCCGCGCCGCATGAGCCTGGAGGAAGCCATCGAGTTTATCCGCGAGGACGAGCTCATCGAGGTCACGCCCAAGGCCATCCGCCTGCGCAAGCGTTTTCTCGACCTCAACGACCGCAAAAAGTTCGCCCTCAGCCAGAAGCAGCAGGCCGCCGGCGCGTAGGGCGTTACTCGCCCGGCGGCGCCAGCTCGACGGGCACGCCGGCGGGCGGGGCAAAGTGCTCGGCACGGGCAGGCGCGGCCAGGTCGTAGTCCGTCAGCGCCAGGAAAAGCTCCGTCCCGTCGTCGAAGGTGTACTGCACCTCGGCGGGCAGCCCGGCCTCGCCAAAGCAGTAGCGGGCGCGGCCCACCTTGTTGCGCGGCGGCGCGAACAGGGCTTCGAGGGCCGTGCAACCCGCCTTTTCCTCGACCAGGAGGGGGCGCGCCGCCAGCAGGTAGGCGCTGATGAGGTTGGGCGTGAGCAGGGGGTTGAGTAGCTGCACGACGGCCAGCGACGCCCGAAACTGCGCGCCTGCCGAGTCCACGTAAACGGTGTCCGCGCGCAGCCGCCACGTGCGGTCGTCCTCGACGCCCCACACGCCTTCGTCATCCTCGACGCGCAGCCGCAGGTCGCTGCCTTTGCGCTGGAAAAGGAGGGTGCCCGCCCGCGTGACAAGTGAGTCGGCGGTGCGGACGGTGAGGGAGAACGCGTACTGACCGCTCGGGATGGCGGCAAGGGCGCGCAGCGCCTTTTCGGCGCGGGCGTAGCCACTGGCAGGCTGGGCGCCGAGGGGCGCGGCAAGGGCGCCCCAGACGAAAAGGGCGAGAAGCGCGGGCCTGAGGCAGAGCATCTAACGTCGAGGAAAACAAAGCCCTGCAAGATAGCGTCCGCCGCCCGGCAGGCGGGCGCGGCGCGTGCCCCGCCCGGCGCAGCAGGCTATCTTCCCCCCTCCACCCATCGCCCCGCTCCATGATCAGCCGATACACCCGCCCCGAGATGTCCGCCCTGTGGAGCGACAGGGCGCAGTTCCAGGCGTGGCTGGACGTGGAGCTGGCCGCGTGCCGCGCGTGGAGCGACGTGGGCGTCATCCCGAAGGACGACGTCGAAAAGCTGTACCGCGACGCCCGCTTCGACCTCGACCGCATCCTCGAAATCGAGCAGGACACGCGCCACGACGTCGTCGCCTTTACGCGCGCCGTGTCGGAAAGCCTGGGGCCCGAGCGCAAGTGGGTGCACTACGGCCTCACCTCGTCCGACGTGGTGGATACGGCGTGGAGCCTGCGGCTCACGCGCGCCAACGCCCTCATCCGCGCCGAGATGGTGCGGCTGATGGACGTGCTGGCCCGCCGCGCCCGCGAGCACAAAACGACGCTCATGATGGGCCGCACGCACGGCGTCCACGCCGAGCCGACGACGTTCGGGCTCGTGCTGGCGCTCTACTACGCCGAGATGGGGCGCAACCTCGCCCGCTTCGACGCCGCCGCCGAGGGCGTGCGCGTGGGCAAAATCAGCGGTGCCGTGGGCACGTTTGCGCACACGCCGCCCGAAGTGGAGCGCCTGGCGTGCGAATATCTCGGCCTGGACGCCGCGCCCATCTCGACGCAGACGCTCCAGCGCGACCGCCACGCGCACTACCTGGGCGTGGTCGCACTTGTCGGCGCGACGCTCGAGAAGATGGCCGTCGAGGTGCGCCACTTGCAGCGGTCGGAGGTGCGCGAGGTCGAGGAAGCGTTCGGCAAGGGGCAGAAGGGGTCGAGCGCGATGCCGCACAAGCGCAACCCCATCGGGTCGGAAAACGTGACGGGCGCCGCCCGCCTGCTGCGCGGCTACATGTTGAGTGCGTACGAAAACGTGGCCCTCTGGCACGAGCGCGACATCTCGCACTCGTCCGTCGAGCGCGTGGCGCTGCCCGACGCGACGACGCTCGTGCACTACGCCCTCCACCGCTTCGCCGCTATCCTCGACACGCTCGTCGTCTATCCCGACGCGATGCGCGCCAACATGGAAAAGACGTTCGGGCTCTTCAACAGCCAGCGCGTCCTCCTCGCCCTCGTCGAAAAGGGGCTGGCGCGCGAGGCGGCCTACGACATGGT
Organism: uncultured Rhodothermales bacterium; assembly: GCA_965365535.1. Classification (GTDB taxonomy): domain Bacteria; phylum Bacteroidota; class Rhodothermia; order Rhodothermales; family BA12; genus CBDUCD01. The sequence goes on from CBDUCD010000145.1 coordinate 3,435, forward strand.
GCAGCCCCGCGCCATGCAGGCGTGGGCCGAGGCGCAGCCCTTCAAAAGCCTCGTCCTGGCCGACCCCGCCATCCGCGCCCACCTCGACGCGGCGGAAATCGAAGCCCTCTTCGACCCGCAGTACCACCTCCGCCACGTGGACGAGATTTTTGCCCGCGTCGGGCTGGGGTAGGCGCCCGCGCGTCAGCGCAGGCGGTACGCTATGCGGAACACGTCGAAGCCGCCCGGCGCGCCGCCGCGCTGCGTCGAGACGAACAGCACCCCCGGCGCCGCCGCCGACGTGCTCGGCCCCAGCGTCGAAAAGGGGTCGGCGTTGACGGGCAGGCCCAGCTTTTCGCGCCGCCCCCAGACGGCGCCGTCGGCGTAGGCGACGAACAGCGCGACGGCAAAGGGTTCGAACGTGCCCGACGTGAAGACGAGCGCGCGCCCGCCGTCGAGAAACGCGGCGTCGAAGTCCTCACCCGCCGTGTTGACGCCCGGCCCCAGGTTTTGCGGCGCGCCCCAGCCCGTACCGTCGGGGGTGGACAGGAACAGGTCGTGGCCGCCCAGCCCACCCCAGCCGTCGCTGGCGAACAGCAGCCGCCCGTCCGGCGCGAGCACGGGCGCCCACTCGTCGGCGGGCGTGTTGACCGCCGGCCCCAGGTTGCGGGCGGCACCGTACTGGCCCGTGGCCGCACTGAAAGGCACCGCGTACAAATCGTCGCCGCCCAGCCCGCCGTCGCGGTTGGAGAAAAAGAGCACCTGCCGTCCGTCGGGCGCCCATGACGGGTCGAAGTCGTTGGCGCTGCTGTTGAACGCTGCCGGGCGCGGTGCCGACCACACGTCGCCCCGGCGCCTGCTCTCGAACACGTCCCATCCGCCCCTGCCGCCCTCGGGCGCCGTCACGCCCCACAGCATCCGCGTGCCGTCGGGGCTGAGGGCAAGTCGGATTTCGGTGCCCGGCGTCGAGACGATGCCCGGCAGCACGGTCTCGAGCGTGGAATCGACCGACAACACGGGCGGCGCGGTCCGTTGGGGCACGGCGCACGCCGCCAGCAGGAGGGGCAGCGCCAGCAGGGCGACGGGGCGGCAGGGCATGGCAGCGCAGAGCGGGCGGAAAGGGCGAAAGTACGCCGCCCGGCGCCGTTATCTTGGAAATCCATCCAGCCCTTCCGCCCCATGCGCGCCCTGCTGCTTTTTCTGCTCGTCCCCGCCGCCCTTGCCCAGCGCCCTGCCCTGACGGTCGAGAAGATCATGCAGGCGCCCGAGACGTGGGTGGGCGCCACGCCGACGCCCGTGGGCTGGAGCGAGGCGGGCGACGCGTTCTACTTCTACTGGAACCCGCAGGGCGCCGCCGAAGCCGACTCGCTCTACCGCGTCCGGCGCGGCCAGACCGCGTGGGAAAAGGTGCCCGCCGCCGAGCGCCGGCAGGGCGTCGAGGCGTTCGCGGGCTGGCAGCACGGCTTCCACACCTACACCGCCGACTTGCAGCGCAAGGTTTTCAGCCGCGACGGCGACGTGTTCGTGCTCGACCGGCGCACGGGCGACGAGACGCGCCTGACGCAGACGCGCACGCGCGAAAGCAATCCGCGCTTTACCCCCGACGGGCGGGCCGTCATTTACCGGGCCGACGGGCAGCTTTTCCGGCAGGGCCTGGTGGGCGGCGCGCGCGTCCAGCTTACCGACCTGCGCGAAGGGTCGGCGCCCCAGGAGCGCCCGAAAGGCGACGGGCAGGCGTTTCTCGAAAAGCAGCAGCAGGCCCTTTTCGCCTACCTGCGCGAGCAGCGCGCCCGCCGCGACGCCCGCGAGGCCGCCCGCCGCGCCGACGAAAAGGCGCTGGGCGCGCCGCCCACCTTTTACACCGGCACGCGCAGCGTCGGCGGGCTGGCGATAGACCCCGCCGAGCGCTTCGTCACCTTTACCCTCACCACGCGCCCCGACGACCCCGCCACCGAGGTGCCCATCTGGGTCAACGACGAGGGCTACACCACGATGGAGCAGGCGCGCCCCAAGGTGGGCGGGCCGCAGGGCGCCGCCGACCTCTACGTGCAGGACCTCCAGCGCGACACCACGTACCAGGTCAACCTCTACGCCCTCCCCGGCACCTACGACGTGCCCGCCTACCGCCGCGAGATGGGCATGGGCGTGGATTCGAGCCAGACGCGGCGCCCCCTCGACGTGGCCGGCCCGTTCTGGAGCCCCGACGGGCGCTACGCCCTGCTCGACGTGCGGGCGCAGGACAACAAAACCCGCTGGATTGCCCGCCTCGACGCCCTCACGGGCCTGCTCACCCCGCTCGACGTGCAGCAGGACGACGCGTGGCTGGGCGGGCCGGGCGTGGGCTGGCTGGGCAGCAGCACCCTGGGCTGGATGCCCGACGGGCGCCACTTCTTTTTCCAGAGCGAGAAAACGGGCTACAGCCACCTCTACATAGCCGACGCCGAGACGGGCGGCGTGCGCGCCCTCACGTCGGGCGCCTTCGAGGTGAGCAGCCCCACGCTGTCACGCGATGGCGAGACGTTCTTTTTCGTCTCGACCGAAGGCTCCCCTTTCGAGGAGCACGTGTACCGCGTGGATGCCGACGGCGGCCCGCGCACCCGCCTGACGGACGCGCCGGGCCTCCACAGCTTCTGGCCCGACCCGCGCGGCGAAACCCTCGTGACGCTTTTCAGCCAGGCCAACCAGCCGCCCGACCTGTTCGCGCAGCCCCTCAAAGGCCGGGGCGAGCGCGTCCGCCTGACGAATTCGCCCACGGCGGCGTGGCGGGCCTACCCGTGGCGCGACGCCGACATCATCGAGATTCTGGCTTCGGACGGCGCGCGCGTGCCTGCCCGCATCTACCGCCCCGACGCGCCCAATGGCGCCGCCGTCTTGTTCGTGCACGGCGCGGGCTACCTCCACAACGTGCACCGCGGCTGGTCGAGCTACTTCCGCGAGTACATGTTCCACAACCTGCTCGCCGACCAGGGCTACACCGTCCTCGACCTCGACTACCGGGCGTCGGCGGGCTACGGGCGCGACTGGCGCACGGCCATCTACCGCCACATGGGCGGGCGCGACTTGCAGGATTACGTGGACGCGAGCCAGTACGTGGGCCGCGAAATGGGCATCCCGCCCGAGCGTGTCTTTATCTACGGCGGCTCGTACGGGGGCTTCATCACGCTCATGGCCCTTTTTACCGCGCCCGACCACTTCGGCGGCGGCGCCGCCCTCCGCGCCGTGACGGACTGGGCGCACTACAACCACGGCTACACGGACAACATCCTCAACAGCCCCGCGCGCGACACGCTGGCCTACGCGCGCTCGTCGCCCATCAACTTTGCCGACGGCTACGCGGGCGACCCGCTGCTCATCGCGCACGGCATGGTGGACACGAACGTGCACTTCCAGGACGTGGTACGCCTCGTACAGCGACTCATCGAACTGGGCAAAGAGGGCTGGGAGCTGGCCGTCTATCCCGTCGAAAGCCACGGCTTTACCGAGCCGTCGTCGTGGACGGACGAGTACCGGCGCATTCTGAAGTACATCGAGCGGAGCGTCGGCCCCGAGCGCGAAACGGGCGGCAGCCATT
>CBDUCD010000146.1:0-6957 GCA_965365535.1 uncultured Rhodothermales bacterium
TGAACTGGATCAGGCATTGCGGCTACCGGCTTACGATTAGCTGACTTTGGCACTAGAGGCAGAGTGGGCCAAATGGTTGCGCGCTGCGCCCAGCGAGGCACGGCCGGAGAGTGTAGAGGCGCTCCGAGAACGGGGGTGCGGGTGAACCTGCGACCGGCAGCATCTGACCCCGAGATAGTCGCCCCTCGCCTCTTCTTCCACCTCATCGCCGTTCCTCGTTTTGCGCGAGCAAAAATGTTGGGAGAAGTGGCAACGAGCAGCATTATATCTATTTTTGTCATAGACTGTATCCATTCCTGATATAGACGTAGCGCCTCAATATGAATCCCTTTGCCAAGCCCCTCGTCGCCGCCTCCCAGCAGCCCATCCTGCTCTCGCTTCTCGCCGAGGGCACGATGTACGGCTACGAACTTCTCGCCCGTGTAGAGGAGCTTTCGGGTGGCAAGCTGCACTGGACAGCCAGCAAGCTTTACCCGCTCCTCCACCACCTCGAAAACGAGCGCCTCGTTGAAGCTTCGTGGGAGCCGTCGGAGTCGGGGCCTGACCGCAAGTACTACCACCTTACGGCCAAAGGGCGCGCGGCGCTCGACGTGGCTAAGCGCGACTGGCTCGAAGTCAACGCCCTCCTCGCTCGTCTCTGGGGGCCGGGCTTCACCCTTCAACTCACACCCACATGAGTTTCGATCTCGAATCTGCCGTTGGTGCCTGGCGCCAGCGCTTTGCTGACCGCCGCGGAATGCCCCCCGAAGACCTGGACGAGTTAGAGGCCCACCTGCGCGATGATATTGCGCACCGGAGGGCGCGGGGCGCTTCAGCAGCGGATGCCTTTCATGCAGCCGCGCAGGCCGTGGGCGACGTCTCTGAAGCCGAGGCAGAGTATCGGAAGGTGTACTGGGGGAAACTTCAGCGCCACCACGCAATCGCGGGCGAACTGGCCCTCCAGCTGGCTATGGCGCGGGCCTACTTCCGGGCAACGCTGCGCGGTCTCGCCCGCCGCAAAGGGTATTCGTTTATCAACATTGCCGGGCTGACGCTGGGGCTGGCGTGCTGCCTCGTCATCTTCCAGTTCGTCGCCTTCGAGTACAGCTTCGACCGCTTCCACGCGCACGAACGCGACCTTTACCGCGTGCTCCAGACGACGACGCTCGTGAGCGAGGTGTTCGGCGAGTGGGGAGGTGACTACACGGGCTTCGCCCTCGCGCCGGCGCTCGCAGAATCGGTGCCGGAGATCGCGCGTGTCGTGCGCCTCCACCCCGAGTACGGGGGCGCGCTCGTTGCCAACCCGGCGCGGCCTGAACGGGTCTTCGAGGAAGACCGGCTCTTCTACGCCGACCCTGCTTTCCTGGAGATGTTTACCTTTCCGCTCATCGCCGGTAGCCCCCGCATGGCGCTGGAGCCGGGCACGATGCTGGTCTCGGAAAAAGCCGCGCGTAAGTATTTCGGGGACGCCGATCCCATTGGGCAGGTGCTCGACGTGACGGGCTCGACGGAGCAGTCCTACCGCGTTACGGGCGTCTTCAAGGATGTGCCGTTCAACTCGCACCTCCAGTTTGAGATGCTGCTGCCGATGAAAGACCTCCTCGGCACCGAGGATTATCGCAATGAGCCAGAAGGCGGTTGGAGTTGGAACAACTTCACGACCTACATCCAGCTCGTACCCGGCAGCGACGTGGTGGCGGTCGAGCGGAAGATGAGGCAGGCCTACGAGACTCGGCGTGGCGACGTGCTGCGCGAGCAGGGGCGGAAGGTACGTCTGTGGGCGCAGCCGTTGAGGGACGTGCATCTCAACAACAACATCCAGTCGTGGGAGGGCATCGCAGCGGGCAGCTACCGTACGGTCTACTTCTTTACCGTCATCGGATTCGTGACGCTTCTCATCGCGCTCATCAATTACGTCAACCTGGCTACGGCGCGGGCGCTCGACCGGGCAGCTGAGGTGGGGGTGCGCAAGGCTGTAGGCGCAAGGCGCGAGCAACTCGCAGGGCAGTTCCTCTTCGAGTCGGCACTCGTCAACGGCATGGCTGCGCTGCTGGCCTTGGGGCTCTCCCTGCTGCTGGTGCCTGCGCTGAGTGCCCTTGTGGGCGTGCGGCTGCCGTGGTCGCTCTGGCTCAGCCCGTGGTTCTGGCTCGCCTTCGCGGCCACGTTCGTCGCGAGCTCGCTGCTGGCCGGGCTCTACCCCGCCCTCGTGCTCTCGTCGTTCCGTCCAGCGGCGGTACTCAAAGGACGACTGGGTACAGGGGGGCGTGTCCGGGCGTGGGTGCGGCAAGGGCTCGTCGTGGTGCAGTTCGCGCTCGCCGTCGTGCTTATCGGCGGCACGGCCGTCGTCTACGACCAGCTGCGCTTCATGCGGCACATGGACTTAGGCCTCGAGTTGGAGCAGGTGCTCACCGTCGACGGACCGCGCGTGCTTCCCGAGGGGACGGATCTTGGGCAGGCGATGACGACGTTTGTCCAAGAGATCGAACGCATCCCGAGCGTGCTGAAGACAGCGCGTTCGACTTCACTACCGGGGCAGGGGTTCAATTGGAACGGTGCCAGCTTCCGGAAGGCCGAAGACAATCCGGCGAGCACGCTCAGTGGTGTCGTAACCTACATAGACACGAGCTTTGCGGACGTCTACGGTCTGCGGCTGGCGGCGGGGCGTGACTTCTCCGAGGTGACGAGTGCCGACACTGCTGGCGGGATGTGGCCTGTAATGGCGAGCGAGTCAACGACGCGGGCGCTGGGCTTTACCTCCCCGGGTGAGGCCGTCGGCGAAGCGCTCGATATCGGCGGCTACGCAGCAACGCTCGTGGGGGTCTACGAGGACTTTAGCTGGTCGTCGGCGCACGAAGCGCGCCAGAGCGTCTTTTTCGGCTACACAGGCGGCGGACGCCACGTCTCGATGCGGGTGGGCGCGGCTGACTTGCCGGCAGCGCTCCCAGCCATCGAGGCCGTGTACCATCGCCTCTTCCCGGGCAACGTGTTTCAGTATGCGTTTGCCGACGAAGTCTTCGCAGCGCAGTACCAGAAGGACGAGCGTTTCGCGACGCTCTTCACGTTTTTCGCAGGACTTGCCATTGCAATTGCGTGCTTGGGACTTTTCGGGCTGGCGGCCTTCACGGCTCAGCAGCGCAGAAAGGAGATCGGCGTGCGCAAGGCGCTCGGCGCGTCGGTGCTGGGCCTGTCAGCACTTCTGACGCGAGATTTCCTGAAGCTCGTCGGGGTGGCGGTGCTCGTGGGCATCCCGGTCGCTTACCTGCTCATGCGGCGCTGGCTGGCTGGCTTCGCCTACCAGACCGACCTCGGCGTAGGGATCTTCGTTCTCGTGGCGGTGCTGGCGCTGCTTCTGGCCTTGCTGACGGTGGCGTACCAGGCCACGCGGGCCGCGCTCACCGATCCCGTACGGGCACTTCGAGCGGAGTAGCCGAGCAGGACACACCTGGCCTGCGCAGGGCATGACGTTGCCGAGTTGTGTACGCGCATGGCTGTGATCGATCGGGGCGAGATTCTGCTGGAGACCGTGCCGCTCAAGGCGGTGGCGAGCTTCAGGAGGCGCGTCTGGAGGCGCATGACCTCGAAGATCGAACTGCCCAAGGTAGAAGCCGCGCACGCGATGATCTCGACAAAGCTGCTCGCGGGCCGATCCCAACGGGGACGCTCACGCTCGTGTGCGTGCGCTTTCGCTTTGCTCACCGCGCAGCCACTGGGATGTGGGTCTGGATGGCGCGGCCGTTCAGAGCACCCGTCGGGTGGGTACGCGGTCGAGGTTCGGGGTACGCGCTCGATTCCAGCGATACCTCATACCACGATGTACCGTGTACCTTCCTGCATTCTGCTCTATTCACTCCGCAGCGCATAGACCGGGTTAGCGGTGGCGGCGCGCACGGCGTGGTAGGCGACGGTCAAGAGCGCGAGCACCAGCACGCCGCCACCGACCAGAAATAGCATCGCCACGTCCACGTCCACGCGGTACGCGAACCGCTCCAGCCAGCGCTGCATTAGCCAGTAGGTCAGCGGCGCGGCAATCCCGAAGGCCACGGCGACGAGAAGCGCGAAGTCGCGCGTGAGCAGCACCACGATGCGCCCGACGCCTGCGCCCAGCACTTTTCGCACGCCAATCTCTTTGGTTCGCTGTTCGGCGGCAAAGGCGGCCAACCCGAACAATCCCAGACACGCCAGCAGCGCGGCCAGAATAGCTGCCGCGCCGAAGACTGCCCGGACGCGCGCCTCGGCTCTCATCGCGGTAGCAAACGCCTCATCCACAAATGCGTACGCGAACGGGTACTCCGCGACGACGCTCTTCCACGCCTTTTCTATGCCGGAGAGGGCTTCCCGCACGCGCCCGGCTTCGACCTCTACGGCCAGCATCCGCAGGCCACCGACGTGTACGAAACCAGAGGACACCTCTGCGTCTGGATTTGGAACCGTGATGGCGAGCGGGCCGACAGGGTTGCGGACTGAGGTGAAGATGAAATCCTTCACCACGCCGACGACCTCGCGCGTGCCCATGAGTTCGATCTTCTGCCCGATGGCAGTCTGGGGATCGCCTGTCATCAGCCCGTACGCGCGCGCGGCCGTCTCGTTGAGCACCACGCCGCTGCGGTGCTCGTGCTCGCGCAGCGCCCGCCCCGACAGCAGTTCGAGGCCGAACACGCGGTTGTAGTCGGGTTCTGCCGTGAGAATGCTCGTGATGATGCCGGACGCATCCTGTGTTTTCTCGCCTTCGCGGTACCCACTGATGCCGACAAACGCGCCCCCCGGTGCCGCCGACGTTCGCACGGCTGTTTTCACGCCCGGCAGCTGCCGGAGGGCGTCGCGCAGCTCCGCGCCCTGCGTTTGGAGCGCCGGAGCCGACAGGTCGAGCATCACGATCTGATCGCCCGCGAAGCCCAGGCTGGTATCTTGCCCGTAGCGAAGCTGTTTTTCTACGACAAGCGTTGCCGCGATCATGCCGACGGCGAGCGCAAACTGCACCACGACGAGCGCTCGGCGCATCAACCCGCGCTCGCGCCCGGCGTGAAGGCCCTTGAGCGCCTGCACGGGCTTTTTGCGCGCCAGCACGAACGCCGGGTACGCACCCGCCGCGAGGCCTGTCAGCAGCGAGAGCCCCAGCATCGCCGCAACCACCCAAGGATTAGCCAACGGAGTGACAGCGAGCTCAATGCCGAAAAAGCGGTTGAAGGCAGGCCGCGCCAACAGCGTCAGCGCCAGTGCCAGCACACCGCCCGCGAGGGCGAGCACGACGGACTCGAAGAGAAACTGGCCCCGTAGCGACGCACCGCTCGCGCCGAGCGTTTTACGCACGCCCACCTCGCGCCCCCGCCCGGTGGCCTGCGCCGTGGCGAGGTTGGTGTAGTTGATGCAGGCGATGACGAGCACGAACAGCGCCACCGTGCCGAAAAGGTAGAGCGTTTGCCTGCCGCCGTCGCGCCCGCTCAGGTGGAGCGCGGTCAGAGGCGCTGCGTGAACCTGCTGCTGCGCCTCAAAGTCCGCCAGCTGCTCCGACGACTCCTGCTCGAGCGCCGCGATGAGGGCGCTTGTGTCGGAGGGCGACGCCAGGAGCGCGTACGCCGGCTGGTTCATGAACACGATGTTGCTGCTGTCGGCCGGGTCTGGCACGGGCAGGACGAGCGCAAACTGGATCGTGGAGTTGCCCGGCGGCGCGGCTGCCACGCCGCTAACGTGGAACGTGGTGCGCGTCGAATCCGCTCCCAGCCCACCCCGCTCGTAGGTGAACGTCTGCCCGACAGGGTCTGCCTCGCCGAAAAGCTTGCGCGCCAGCGCGGGCGTCACCACGGCCCCATCGCGCGTGGCGAGCACGGTCGCGGGGTTGCCGCGTAGAAGTGGAAAGGTGAACACCTCGAACAGATTCGGCGTGGCGAAGAGCACCTCTTTTTCCTCGAACTGAGCGCCCGTTTCCGGCACGCGCAGCACGCCCTCCTGCGGCTGCGTCTGCACCACGCGCTGCAGCACCGAGACCCGACCCTGAAGCGCTGCGGCGTCTGTCAGCGGCAGACCGTTGGTGTGGAAGGTGTGCTCGCCAAACCGAACCTCCCGGCGCACCTGGAAGATGCGGTCGGCATTGAGGTGGAAGCGGTCGTAGGTCAGTTCGTGCGTCGCGTAGAGCAGCACGACGGCGCAGGCGGCAAGCCCGAGTCCCAGCCCGAAAACGTGCAGCGCGGCGTGGCCGGGACGCCGCAACAGGCGGCGCATCGTGATGGTGAGGTGGTTTTTCAGCATGGTAAGACGCAGGGTTATTCGTGACGAAGCGCGTTGGCCGGAGATGAAGGAGGAACCTCTGCGCTGCCGACAACCAGCGTACCGACTCTCTGCAGAGGCCCTGCACCGCGCTCCACGCCGCAGACGTGTTCGGTAGCGAACAGCCGTTGTACGGCCCCGCACACTGCGCCTCTCCCGAGGCATTCGCAGGCGCGAGGGAAGCGCTCGCGCACCTTTCTCCAACGTTTTGAAGGGTACAAACCTCTTTTCAACGCGGATCGACTCGCTTCAGCTTGCGACGCACTCGGCTGACTCGTGCTCACAAAGCGTCACGGGTGACGAATCCGATTTGAGTCCTTCAGGCCATATTCGGGACCACGCTCAGGGACAGGCAAGTCCGCGAGATTCCGCTCCGGATTGAAAGCCTACTCCGGGCACCCCGAACGGGGTGCGTGCATACAGGCCAGACCACTGCGTCGAAGCCTGGCCCGTGATGCCGAACAAGCATGTGCTGAAGAGGGAAGAGTTTTGCGCGCCTACCGCGCCACCGCCAGCGTGCGCGTGAGCGTGCGCCCGCCCCAGGTGAGCCGGTAAACGTACACGCCCGGCGCGAGCAACGTGGCATCGACCGATGCCGTGTGTATGCCCGCGCTGCGCTGCCCCTCGTCCAGCACCGCGACCTCGCACCCCAGCACGTCGTAGAGCACCAGCATCACGTCCCCGGCTTCTTCCAGCGTATACCGGATCTCTGCCCGC